>JBEVKC010000108.1:0-8414 GCA_040509895.1 Novosphingobium sp.
GGGTTCTGTGTCGCCACGACCATGAAATGAGGCGGCAACTGGTGGCCCGCCCCGTCCAGCGTCACGCGGCGTTCCTGCATCGCCTCCAGCAAAGCGGCCTGCGTCTTGGGCGGGGTGCGGTTGATTTCATCCGCCAGCAGCAGGTCGCAGAAGATCGGTCCGCGAGTCAGGGTGAACTGGCTGGTCTGGAAGTTGAACAGGTTGGAGCCAAGGATATCGCCCGGCATCAGATCCGGCGTGAACTGGATGCGCCCGAAATCGAGACCAAGGCTGGCGGCGAAGCACTGGGCAAGGAAGGTCTTGGCCGTTCCCGGCGGGCCTTCCAGCAGCACGTGCCCGCGCGCCAGCAACGCAACGAGAAGGTGGTCAACCGTCTCCGACTGGCCGACGATGGCCTTTGCCACCTCTCCCCTGATGGCACCGGCAAGCTGGCCCACTTCGGCCAGCGTCATTGTCGGTTGGTCGGTCATCTCTTCAGAATCCTTTCGAGCGAATGGAGGTCCTGCGCCGCCTTGAGGATGTCATGCGAGCGCCGCGCCGCGGCAAGGCGCGCGGCGATGGAGGAAAAGCGTTCAACGTCCGCGCTTCGCCCGGAAAGCGCGCGGTCAATCGCGGCATCGGTCGCCTGCGCATCGGACTGGCGCGGCAGGGCCAGCGTGCGGGCAAGCCGGTCACGCACCGCGCTGGCATAGGGGCCAGCGATCAGGTGCAGCCTGCCTGCCCGGCGGATCAGCCCGGCGGCGTTCGACACCAGCGCACGCTTGCCAAAGGCGATGGCACGGGTCTCCTGCCAAGGCGGCCCAAAGCGCAGGAATGCCCGCCAGCCGACAGCAAGCGCTGCCAGCAGCAGGCAGATCGTCGCGGCAAGGAAAGGCGGCGTGAAGGCCAATGTCAGCAGGTTGGCAGAGCGGGCATGGCCATTGAGCGTCAGGTCGAAGATGACGCTGCCGTTCGAGCCTTCGCCAGCCGCGCGAACAAGGCGTTCAGCCACCTGCGCGCTTGCCGCATTCGCCATGCCGTAGTTATTGAGCAGGTCCGGCTCAAACACGATGACTACGGGGTAGATCGAATCATTTTGCGAGAAGTTGTCCGGAGTGCGGATCGCCAAATCTTCGAGCCGGCGATAGAAGCCATCGTTGAGATAGGCAGCAAGCGTGCGACCGTCCTGAGCGCCCACAACCAGTGGCACCAGCCTGGGCCCACTTCCCGACAGGACACTGCCCGCGACCGGCAGCTTGCCTTCCATCCCCCTCGCAAGCCAGCGGGCGGCGCCACCGGAATCCATTGGCTTGATGCCAACCGACACATCGTCGAGAAAGCCCTTCCAGTCAGGCACCTGCGTTCCGCCCAGCACAACCCAGCCGATCTTGGCATCGGGCATTCCTTGAGGCGGTGTTATGCCGTGCCATTTCGGCAGGACGATCAACGTCGGACCCTTGTAGCGCCGGCTTTCGACGATTTCCTGCAGTTCCTTGCCATCGGCAAAGTGCGGCGGCGTCAGCACGAGCAGCCCGGTGTCGTCGAGCGCGCCTTCGCTCATGCTTCGACGCACCGTCATTCCCCGCCGCTCAAGGAAATCGGCAACTGCGGCATAGCCGGTGAGCCCCTTGCCACCGGCATGGGCCCCACCATCGTTGGTAGAGCCGTTCATGCCCGACCCGATCATCCACAACAGGGCAACGAACACCACAGCGCCGAACAGTACCAGCGCAACCATCGCGCGAGGCGAGAAAGCCGCCGGATTGGCTGCGGTTTCCGCGGAACTGCTCATGCCGCAAACCGCGTCAGGGCGAAGTCGGCATAGGCGGAACGCGCCGCCTGCCAATCCCCTGCATCAAGATCGCGCAGGGCAAAGAGGCTTCGCTCGACTCGCGTGGCGATAACACCGAAGGCCTGCCGTGCAGCGAGCGGCAGCAGTTCCAGGCCAGCGATCTCGCGCGCAGTGCTTGCAGGCAGCAACCAATCGGGCTGCGCTTCGGCTATATGACTGACGCTGCGCTGGAGAAGAAGGTGAACCGCCTCTCCAAAGCGGCCCTCAGACGCCAGCCTGTCTGCATCCTCCAGCAGGGCGACCGCAGCGGCATGGGTCGGCGCCCAATTTTCTTCGGCGACCCCTTCCTTGCGGCCGCTGCGAGCTGCGATCAGTGGAGCAACGATCCGCCACACCAGCACCAGCACGCCCAAGACGGCAAGACCGAACAGGATTTTCTCGAAGACCGGCCACGAAATGCCGAGCCACCTTGCCAGCGGTTCAAACAGGCCGCGCAGGAAGCGGCCGATGGGGCCAAACAGTTCGGCGAACCATTTGCCCAGCGGCTCGAAAAGATCGGCGAGCCACTTTTGCGCATCCAGCAGCCATTCCGGCGGCTTGTTGGGTTTGCCGGGGGTGAGCGGCTTGAATTGTATGTCGCCGGATGCACGAACGGCTTCCCAGTCACGCAAGGCATCCTGCGCGGCTGTCGAACCCTCGATCGGTGGCGTCCCCCGGCTCACGGCGGCTTGGTGGCATGGAGCCGAAGCACAGGCAAGCGCACCTGCCTGAACTTAGGAACAATTATCCCCGTGGGCGCGCTTGGGCATAGGTGCCAAGGATGCGCAGCTCCTTGCAGTGGAAAGCCAGTTCCTCGATTGCCCGATCAACGCGGGGCTCGCCCGGCGCGCCTTCGATGTCGGCAAAGAAAGTGGTCGCGGCAAAGCTGGCGCCCTTCTGGTAGCTTTCCAGCTTGGTCATGTTCACACCGTTGGTCGCAAAGCCGCCCATCGCCTTGTACAGCGCGGCAGGGATGTTCTTCACCTCGAAGACAAAGGTGGTCATCGCAGGTGCGCCCGCCAGCGTCGCGGGGTCGAGCGGCTCCTTGGCCAGCACGACAAAGCGCGTGGTGTTGTCGTGAGCGTCCTCGACGTTGTGCTCGATGATCTTCAAGCCATAGAGCTCTGCAGCAAGCGCCGGTGCGATGGCACAGGCCTGCGGATCGCCCTGCTCCTTGATGAAAGCGGCCGCGCCCGCGGTGTCGGCATAGGACATCGGCACGATACCACGCTCACGCAGGTAGTGTCGCGACTGGCCCAGCGCCTGCGGGTGGCTGTAGGCGGCGGTGAACGGCCCTTCCGTCAGCCCCATGAGCGCGTGATTGATCGCCATGAAGTGCTCGCCGACGATGGACAGGCCACTTTCAGGCAATAGGAAGTGGATGTCGGCAACGCGCCCGTGCTGCGAATTTTCGATCGGGATGATTGCGCGTGCCGCCTTGCCCTCTCGCACGGCGTCCAGCGCGTCCTCAAAGCTGAAGCACGGCAGCGGCAGGCAATCGGGTGCATATTCCAGCGCGGCGCGGTGCGAATTGCAGCCGGGTGCTCCCTGCACGGTGACGGCCCGCGCCGGATCGGCGGCGGCGGCATTGGCCATGTCGGACACAAGAGCGACGGCTGGTTCAGGAAAACTGTGCATCTTGGATGGGGCGCTTAAGCTGCTCGCGCAAATGCCGCAATGGGCCTTGCGCATGCGGCGATGCGTCACTAGAGCGGCGCGCAAACGCCACAAGCTACCCACAGGGCCTTCTTCGATGGACGACCGTTTCAATACAATCGCTGGCTGGACGCTGTTCGCCGGCATCGTCGCGCTCGGCTTTTCGAGCGTGAGCGCAAAGTTTTTTGAAGCCAACAAGAATCACCGTCCCGAGAAGATGGGCTTCGAGATCGAGGGCGTGGTTTCCAGCGAGGGCGGCGGCGAACAGGCCGTTCCCATCGAGAATCTGCTCGCCACTGCAGATGTCGTTAAGGGCGAGGCTGTCTTCGCCAAGTGCAAGTCGTGCCACACGATCGACGCTGGCGGCGCCAATGGTATCGGCCCCAACCTCCACGGCGTGGTGGGTGAGCCTGTTGGCACAGGCCAAGGCGGCTTTGCCTTCTCCGATGCGCTCAAGACGCACGGCGGCAAGTGGGACTGGACCAACCTCGACGCGTGGCTCCACAACCCGAAGAAGTTCGCTCCCGGCACGAAGATGACTTTCGCCGGCCTTGGCAAGGCTGAGGATCGTGCGAACCTGATCGCCTACATGAACGCGCAGGGCTCCAACCTGCCGCTCCCCGCTGCCGTTGCCGCACCTGCTGCTGAAGCCGCTGCTGCTGACGCTCCCGCGGCTGGCGATGGCGGAGCAGCTGCTGGCGCCGCTGCGGCTCCCGCCGCCGGTGCCACCGCGGCCGCTGAGCCTGCACCAGCACCCTGATTTTCGGATTTCCGAACAAAGGAAGGGCGGGGCCTAGGCTCCGCCCTTCTTGTTTGGCGTGGCGGGATCGTTACCCGCCCTTAAACCCCTGCGCGATCACGTACCATTCCGACGAATCCTTACGGCTCGCCGGGGGTTTGGCGTGTTTGACGCTCGTAAAATGGCGCTTCAGAAGGGCCAGCAGGTCCGTATCCGTGCCGCCTGCCAGCACCTTGGCGACAAAGGCACCGCCGGGCGCCAGCGTCTCGATGGCGAAATGCGCCGCCGTCTCGACCAGTCCCATGGTGCGCAGGTGATCGGTCTGCTTGTGGCCTACCGTATTCGCCGCCATGTCCGACAGGACAAGATCGGGTGCCCCGCCCAGCGCTTCTGACAGCGCCGCCGGAGCCTCATCCGCCATGAAGTCCATCTCGAAAATGGTAACGCCCTCTATCGGCTCGGTAGGCAAAAGGTCGATGCCCACGACCGCCGCCTTGGGCGCACGATTGCGCACCACCTGGCTCCAGCCGCCCGGCGCGATGCCAAGGTCGACCACCCGCGTCACACCCTTCAGCAGGGCGAATCGCTCGTCCAGTTCCGCCAGTTTGAAGGCTGCACGGCTGCGATAGCCCGCCGCCTTGGCCTGCTTCACATAGGGATCGTTCAACTGGCGCGTCAGCCAGCGAGCGGAACTTTGCGTACGCCGCTTGCCGGTCCGCAGCTTTTCGCCGGGATCGCGTCCAGAACGACTCATGTGGTTTATCCTTTAGCGTGCGCGCAACAGTTCCGCGCGTATCTGTTCGCCAGCGTTGCGCCCGGAAGCCATCAGGCTTCGCAAAATACCTTCGCGAATCCCCCGGTCGGCGACGCCTAGCCGATCGGCGGGCCAAAGGTCGAGGATTGCTTCAAGGATAGCGCAACCCGCCACCACAAGATCCGCCCGCTCCCGTCCGATGCAGGGAATCTGGCGCCGTTCATCCTGCGAAAGGGAAGACAGCCGCGTGCTGATGTCACGCATCGATTCGGCGGGGACGATCAGTCCGTCCACGGCGCTGCGGTCATACTGCGGCAGGTCGAGATAGAGGCTGGCCAGGGTCGTCACCGTGCCGCTGGTGCCCAGGAGCCGCAGCGTATCGACACGCCGGGCGGCGCCGCGCGCCTCACTTGTCCGCTCCGCAAAGGCGGCAAAGCTGTTTCGCACGATGTCCAGCATGTGCTCGTACCGCGCCAGCCGTGACGCAGGATTGTCGCCTTCGGGACCGCAGCTCTCGGTCAGCGAAACGACGCCCCACGGCACGCTCTGCCAGTCCAGGATACGCGGCACCGTGTCCGTGCTTTCGATCAGCACGAGTTCGGTAGAACCGCCGCCAATGTCGAAGATCATCGCGGGGCCAGTGCCGGGTTCCAGCAGGATGTGGCAGCCAAGCACCGCCAGCCGCGCCTCTTCCTGCGCGCTGATGACGTCCAGGGCTATGCCGGTCTCACGGCGCACCCTGTCAATAAAATCATAGCCGTTCGAGGCCCGGCGGCAGGCCTCCGTGGCTACCGAACGGGCAAGATGAACATTGCGGCGGCGCAGCTTGTCGGCGCAGACCTGCAGGGCGCCAAGCGCGCGGTCCATCGCCTCGTCGGCAAGCTTACCGCTATGGGCCAGTCCTTCGCCCAGCCGCACAACGCGGCTGAAGGCGTCGACCACCACGAAATTCTCACCCGAAGGCCGGGCGATCAACAGGCGACAATTGTTGGTTCCCAAATCGATCGCGGCGTAGGCTTGCCGCTGAAAGGGTCCAGGACGACGTTCACCATCCCCGCGCAAGCGTGATTCAACCTCACGCGGACGCGATTCGGACTCCTTGGGTCGGCCGCCAGGCAGGCGGGGTTCATGTGCGGAAGGAGATGCGCCGCAGCTGTCGTGCTGCGCCTCACCCGTCTGGTTTCTTCCGCCCTCGATCACCTCCGCGCGCACTGCCGACGGATCAATATCCGCCATATATGAGCACTCTAAATCATTTGCCCGCCGGATGCGGCGGGTACCTGAGCGCGATGCTAGACTTACATCGCGCATCCGGCAAGTGCAGGCGCTTGACGAGGGGCCACAGCCCGCCTAGAGGCACGCGCCTGTTGCCCCGTCGTCTAATGGTAAGACTACGGATTCTGATTCCGTCTATCGAGGTTCGAATCCTCGCGGGGCATCCAATCCTTCCAGTTCTGAACCATCGAGATGGCCTCGGCGCGTTTCGCCCCGTGGCTTGACCCGCGGGCCCGGAAGGCGGACGATGGCGCCATGCGCGTCACGGTCTTTGGAGCCCGAAGCTATGATCGGCAGTACCTTGGGGCTGCCAACGCGGACGGCGCGCATGAGCTGGTTTTCCTCGATCCCGATCTTGACGTTCACACGGCCGCGCTGGCTGCCGGCAGCGATGCCGTGTGCGTGTTCGTGAACGACCGGCTAGACGCGGCAACGCTGGAGATATTGGCGGGTCACGGAGTGCGTCTGGTCGCCCTGCGCTGTGCCGGATTCAACAACGTCGATCTTGAAGCAGCGGACAGGCTGGGCCTGCCAGTAGTCCGCGTGCCCGCCTACTCACCGCATGCGGTGGCGGAATTCACCGTGGGCCTGCTGCTTACGCTCGACCGGCAGATTCACCGTGCCTGGGCGCGCACGCGAGAGAACAACTTTGCGCTGGACGGTCTGGTGGGGCGCAACCTTCATGGGCGCACAATCGGTGTGGTGGGTACAGGGCGGATCGGCGCGATTGTCGCGCGTATCCTGCGCAGCGGCTTTGGCTGCGAGCTGCTGGCTGCAGATGTTATGGAGGACGAGCAACTGATCGCCGCGGGCGTCCGCTATGTCCCGCGCGATTTGCTGCTGCGCGAAAGCGATGTCGTTTCGCTACATTGCCCCCTTACCCCGGAAACGCGCCACATGATCAATGGTGCGGTGATTGCGCAGGCGAGGCCGGGGCTCGTCATCATCAACACCAGCCGGGGCGGGCTGATCGACACGGCGGCGCTGATCGATGCGCTCAAGACCGGGAAGATCGGCGGCGTCGCGCTGGATGTCTACGAGCAGGAAGGCGACCTGTTCTTTCGCGATCTTTCCAACGAGATCGTGCAGGACGATACTTTCCAGCGACTGCTCACATTTCCCAACGTCCTGATTACTGGCCATCAGGCTTTCCTGACCAGCGACGCCCTTGACGCCATAGCGCACACGACGATGGACAGCCTTGCCGAGGCCGAGGCGGGCAAGCCGCTGACCCATCGCATCACCGCGGCGATGATCCGGTAGGATTTTTCCATCTAGCGGTGGAAGCGGCACCGGCCCGTACGTTTCAGCAAAGCTAGAACAGAAGATCCCAATTCCCGCTCGACAAGCGCGCGCCCGGACGGGCATTGATCGTCCATGCCCGAAAAAGACGCAAAGCACCTCACCCGCCGCCGGTTCTACAAGGCCGAGCAGGAAGCCTCCTTCGCCGAATCGCACGCCTCAACCACGCCGCAGCAGCAAAGCCCGTCCTATCGCCTGGCCTTTCGCGACACCGACTTCCTGCTGCGCGAGGATCTGCGACCGATCCGGTTCCAGCTGGAGCTGCTGAAGCCTGACATCATGCTGCAGGAAGCGGAGATCGGTTCGACGCTCGTCATGTATGGGTCCGCCCGCATTCCCTCGCCCGAGATGGCGCAGGAGGCGCTCAAGACCGCCACAACGCCCGAACGCATGGCGGTGATCGAGCGGCTGGTGGCCAAGGCAAAGTATTATGACGAGGCCTACAAGCTGGCAAAGCTCGCCAGCGAATGCGCCATCGTTGAAGATGGCATGCGCCAATTCGTCATCTGTTCTGGCGGCGGCCCGTCGATCATGGAAGCGGCCAATCGCGGTGCGTCAGATGCGGGGTCAGAATCGATCGGCCTTAACATCGTGCTGCCACATGAGCAGGCGCCCAACTCCTTCGTCACGCCGGACCTGTCATTCCAGTTCCACTATTTCGCGCTGAGGAAGATGCACTTCCTGCTGCGCGCCCGCGCCGTAGCGGTGTTTCCCGGCGGTTTCGGCACGCTCGACGAATTTTTCGAACTGCTGACGCTGGTCCAGACCGGCAAGATGAAGCCGCTGCCCATCCTGCTGTTCGGCGCGGATTACTGGAACCGCATCATTAACTTCGACGAATTGGTGGCCGAAGGCGTCATCAATGCCGAGGACATAAA
>JBEVKC010000109.1:0-6978 GCA_040509895.1 Novosphingobium sp.
GGCCGACGACGAACATGGTGTCAGACAGCGGCACATCGACGCTGACATTGCCCAGGAACAGACCCGTCAGCCCGCCGTGGATGAAGGTGAAGATGAAGGCGATGGCGAACAGCATCGGCACGCGCAGGTGGATATCGCCCCGCCAAAGCGTCAGCAGCCAGTTGTAGACCTTGATCGCAGTGGGAATTGCGATGATCAGCGTCGAGATCGCGAAGAAGTACCCGAAGTACGGGTTCATGCCGCTGACATACATGTGGTGCGCCCAGACCACGAAGCTGAGGCCGCCGATGATGACGATGGCCCAGACCATCATCCGGTAGCCGAAGATGTTGCGGCGTGCGTGGACACTGATCAGGTCCGAGACGATGCCGAAGGCCGGCAGCGCGACGATGTAGACCTCGGGATGGCCGAAGAACCAGAACAGGTGCTGGAACAGCAGCGGACTGCCGCCTTCGTTCTCGGTGGTGGCACCCATTACTTGCATGGCGGGCATGAAAAAGCTCGTACCCGCCAACTGGTCGAACAGCATCATGATGGCGGCAACGAATAGCGCCGGAAACGCCAGCAGGCCCATGATCGACGCTGTGAATATACCCCACACCGACAGCGGCATCCGCATCAGCGTCATGCCGCGGCACCGCGCCTGCAGCACCGTCGTCACATAGTTCAACCCGCCCATGGTGAAGGCGACAATGAAAATGGCAAGGCTGACCAGCATGGTGATAATGCCCCACTGGTGGCCCGGCGTGCCTTCGGTGATCGCCTGCGGTGGATAGAGCGTCCAGCCAGCTCCAGTCGGACCGCCGGGAACGAAGAAGCCGACGGCCAGCACGATCACCGAGAGCAGATAGACCCAGAAGCTGAGCATGTTGACGAAGGGGAACACCATGTCCCGCGCGCCGATCATCAAGGGGATGAGATAGTTGCCAAAGCCGCCGAGCAGCAATGCGGTGAGCAGGTAGACCACCATGATCATCCCGTGCATCGACACATATTGCAGGTAGTTTTCCGGCTGGATCGCTGGAAAGGCCCCGGGAAAACCAAGCTGCAACCGCATCAATACCGAAAGCACCAGCGCCACCAGTCCAATCGCGATGGCGGTCAGGCTATACTGAATTGCGATTACCTTGTGGTCCTGGCTCCAGACGTATTTGCCTACCCAGGTCTTGGGATGATGAAGCGGTCTGAGGTCGTCTGCCAGCGTGGTGGCCATCAGGGATTACTCCAGGCGGCCGGCGCGTAGCAGGCGTTGGAAGTCGCAAGGATTGCGGCGAGGGAGTTGGGGTTGGCCTGCGCCATGACCTGTTCAAAGCTGGCCTGTTGGGCGAGCCAGCTTTGATAGTTCTTCGTTGAATCGACCACTACCGAAGCGCGCATTTCGTGGTGGCCGACACCGCACAGCTCTGCACAGAGGACGTCGAATTTTCCGCGAATCGTCGGCGTCATCCAGAAATAGGTGACGATGCCGGGAACCAGATCCATCTTCGCGCGGAATTCAGAGACATAGAAATTGTGCAGTACGTCCTTGGAACGCAGCACCAACTTGACTGGCTGGCCTGCAGGAAGGTGCAGTTCGTTGCCCTCGGCCAGTATGTCGTCACGCCCAAAAGGGTCGAGGGGGTCCAATCCAAGCGGATTTTCCGGCGTCATGTGCTTCACTGCCGCTGCGCCCAGTACGCCGTCGGGGCCGGGATAGCGGAACGACCACTGCCATTGCTGCCCCACTGCCTCGACGATGGTGGCGTCCTTGGGCACCGTAATGAACTGATTCCACGCCCACAGGCCAGGAGCCAGCATCCCGATGATGCCGACAGCCGTGATCAGGGTGAGTTGCTTTTCGAGCTTGGGGTTTTCCGGCTCATAGTGGGCCTTGTGGTCCGGCCGGTTGCGATAGCGCCAGATCGTGTGCGCGAGGAACAGGTTGAGCGCCACGAACACCGCGCCGCAGATCCACAGGGTAATGTTCAGCGCGGAATCGATCGCGCCCCAGTTGGACGCAAGCGGCGTCTGCCACCACGGGCTGAAAATGTGGAACAAAACAGAGGCGACCACGAGCAATGCGATCGCAATTGCAACAGGCATAGGCCCTCCCCTCCGTGCGGGCGGCCTGGCCATGTCTTAATGGTCTCTCCGCAACCGCTCGCGGGAATGCACCAACTGGGGAATATTACGCGATTTTTCGAGGGAAGCAATGCAGTGTGGAAGCTGCCGAATTCAATCCAGGCTTATGGGAATGCGAAGGCTGGTGCGCAGATCGGTCGCGTCATCCGTGGCCCCCAGTTCCACCGTCCAGTTGATCGTCGTCCTCTGGTTCACACGGTAGCTGACCCCGAAGAGAAGCCGGCCGATCTGAAGGTCGCGCGTCTTGGTGGTAAGCGGATCGCCAAGGGTCGGAATACCGTTCTGGATATTGATGGGCCGGACGGTGCTCTTTGTCGGGAATATCCAGTTGTGTGCATAGGCGAAGCTCACCGAAGCGCGTTCGTTGAGCGCCAGGCCAAGGCCCATTGTCAGATTCGGTCCGGAACCCGGCGTAACATGGTCGATCTGAGCATCGCTGATCCTGACATCCACGTCCTTGCCGAAATTCCAGTTGTACCCGATCACGCCAAACAGGGTCGCGGGGTCGGTCGGCATGATTGCCGTCAGGCTGGGCTGTACGCCCCAGAAGCCAAACCCGGTCGCTGCCTTGGTGGCGTTGCCAAGCGCAGTCCGTTCGATGTCGAATGGGTCCGAGCCTGTCGGAATGACCACATTGACGTTGGCGGTCAGGAAGGGCCACCCCCCAGTCCCGTCGTTGATCTGGTAGCGCCCGATCAGTTCGATATCGCCCAGCCCTGACCCGTCGACAGACGTGTTGACCGTGCCAGCACCGGACTGCGGCGGGTTCTGCACTAACGGAACAAGGACGGCGGTATCCTGCCGGTAGATGTAGGGAACCTTGACCCCCACCTCCATGCGGTTGGAAAGGCCATAGCGCACGGTTGCCGCCGCCGTGAACACGTCCTGCCGGCTTTCATTGATGTCGAAGACTCCCACCAGCACCGACTGCGGGATTTCGATGCCGCGGAACACGAAGCGGTTGCGATCGTCGCGGGCATATTCCAGCGTCGGCTCCACTGTCAGGCGGCCCGCCTTTGTCAGGACGCTGCCCTGCTCTGCAAGAACTGCGACCTCCTGCACTGGCGGCTTTTCGGTCGGCTTGGCTCCCACCGTAGAGACTCCCTCGGCCGGTTGGGCCACGAATCCGCCAGAGCTGGATCCACCCGGGGCGGGGAGCGGGACGGGTACCGACCCGGCCCAGACAGGCGGGGATTGCGCAAACTGCGGGCGCGGAATACCTGCCCCGCGCATAGTGTCGAGCAACGCATCCTCAAGCTTGCGAAGGTTATCTTCCTGCGCGTCCAGCACGCGCCGCTGGTCCTGTATCTCGCGGCGCTGGGCTTCTATCTGTTCCTGAAGTCTTGAAAGGTCGGCAGCCAACGGCGTGGCAGCATCTGGCGTGGAGGATTCCCTATCACCCTCAGCCTCCGCCATTGCCGGCTTGGGCAGCATGGCGAACAGCACGACGGTGCCCGTCAGAAAGCCTTTCATCCACATCTCCCCACCCGGCACTACTTAACGAATACCGCGACTGGCTGCCTCCATCGCAATCGACTCCAGCCGGAGCAGCGCGTTGCCAAGAGGAACCGCCGAATTCTGCAAATCGACGTTTACTGTAACTACTGTGGATATTGACCTGTCATTAGCCGTGTTTGCTACAACACTTCCCGTGAAATTACCAATCATGTGCCTTAATTCAAGGGAATCTCCATTGAGAACAACTTGAGATCCACTGTCATCGCTTAACAACCGGACGGTTCCTGATGGGGTAGATACAGCAGCCCCATTGGGCACGGCCTCTACCCGTTGCTGTCCGGGTCCTCCCTCCATCGACGAAGCGCCTCCATCCACCAGCCGAACAACGCCGCCGCCCGGCAGGGTGACCGTCGTGCCCCCTTGTGCCGAATTGGCCTGGGCACCGCCATCCCCCACGAACAGGACCGGCAGTCCGGCATCGGCCGTCGTCACCAGCGAGCGCAGTGCCAGAACGCCGTTCACCGTAGTCTGGATGTCGATGCCCACCGTTACGTCCATCCCGTTGGGCAGGATAAAACCCCCGCGCATTTCGTCGAGCGCATCATCAGCAACCGTCGCGGCGCCACCGAACAACGGCTTCTCCTCAAGTACCGCCTTCCCCTCGAATACCGGGTTATCCGCCATCGGTGGTGCGTCGCCGGACGCGGGAGTTTCCGCACGCGCTTCGGAAGCGAAACCCTGGCTGGCCAAGGCGCCGATCAACAAGCCCCCCGAAATCCACCAACCCCTGGATCGCGCTGATTTCACGGGCAGCCTCCTACATTTCCACCGGATAGGGCGGTGCGCGGGTGAGTCTCAGGGCCTGAAGGCTGGCCGGTTCCATCAACAAGGTCGCACGGCTGCGCTGCACAAGCGCCCATTCTTCATCCCGCCCGAAACTGCGCTTGCCTTGGTCCACCGCGTCTCCAACAGCGAAGAGGATGCCGTTCCAGATGGTGCTAAACTGCTTGGCAGGGATCAGGCGAATACCAATCGAAGGATCGCCGACCAGAACCTGTCCGCCCTCCACGCCCTTCACGACGACAAAGTGCTTGTACCCGCGCGTCTCGATCAGCGCGATGCCGGGAATTCCGGTCCTCTGGATATCCTGAAGGGTTACTTGGTAGCCATCGGACTTGATGCCCCGGGAGTTCAGGTAACGCTTCATGTCGAGCAGCGAAAAACCTGAAAGCCTGATCTGCTCGCGATCTCCTTCGTTCCACATGCCGACGAAAATCGACTGCTCGCTCTGGATGTCGCCATAGTGGTAGTGCAGCAGGGTTGCGAGTGCGGCAGATCCACAGCTGAAATCGTACCGCTGACGGGTCACGGTAAGAAAGCGGCGCTCTGCGATGCTTTTCACGGGCAAGGCGTAGTCGCCGGCAGCAAGGCTCAGTGTACTGCCGGTCGCGGGCACAGGCTTGCTGGCGCAACCTGCCAGCATCATGCTGGCGCCCAGCACGATGGCGGCGCAATTACTGGATCGCGACATTCACATTCATCGCTGAATTTATCGAAACATTGTTGCCGGTGTTCGCGGTCACGAGAGCCATTCCGTTGAAGTTTCCAAACGAAGCTCCATCGATCGATATTGTCCCCGTAGTGAAATCGCCATTGATGATGTTTCCGGAAACGGTAGCGGTGTTCTTGGCATTGACCGTTTGATCGATCACCTTGAGATCCGCCATGCCTTTGGCCGCTTCCAGTGTCGTGTCATCAACAACTGCGGTGCCGACGAATGGCATTTCGGGCGACATACTGTCGGGCGAGGCAACATCCTGCGGCACGGCAGCATCGGCTGGTGACGTGACAGGCTTCGAAACTTCAGACGCGATGGCAGGTGCAAAATAGAGCAGGCCGGGGATGATGATCCCGGCCATGAAAATGTGGGTTCGGGCCACGGGAGTTCCCTCCTTCGTATTGCTCCGCAAAGTGAGAGGCCGGCCGCCACTTGTGCGGCCGGCCCTCTTATTCTGCCTATTGGGTTAGCGTCAGCGTACCAATATTCGCACCAACGTTGATGCTGGCATTTTGCGAGGCGAATACGCCAGAGTTGACGTTCATCGCGTTTAGGCCGGCGAAGTTCGAGAACGCACTATCGCCGAACGACACGTCCCAGGACATTGACGTCGATCCGGCCGCTCCGCCTGCACCGCCAGCGCCGCCAGCACCACCGGTGCCAGAGCCAAGGCCGCCAGTTCCGTTACCACCAGTCGAGTTTCCACCCGCACCACTGCTGGCAGGATTCCAGAAGGTAGCCGTACCGCCAGATGATGTGGCGCTCAGCGTCGAATAGGTGACCTGCGTCGTATATGTGGTCGTAGCAGTGCCGCCATTATTTGCCGCACCGACGCCACTGGCGTCGCTTGCATCCAAAGCGAGAGCAAGATCAAGGCTCGCCGTACCGCCGTTGTTGGCGGTGTTGAAGCCGCCGGAGCTGCTGTTATCGCTGTTGTCGCTATTGTCACTATTGTCGCTGTTGTCGCTGTTGTCGCTGGCATCCCAGGTGGACGTGCTCCCATTATTGGAGGAATTGAGTCCGCTTGATGAGCTGTTGTCGCTGTTGTCAGTGGCATCCAGGCTGGTAGTGCTGCCGTTGTTGGCGGTGTTCAAACCGCTGGAACTGCTGTTGTCACTACTGTCGGTGGTGGTGTCCACCGAATTGTCGGTTGCAGTAGCCGCACCACCCAAGGCCGAAGCGGTGGCTCCGCCTGCGTCTGCGCTCTGTGCAAGCGCGGTGCCCGAAGTAAGTGCGAATGCGCCGATCGAGGCAGTCAATAACAGGGCATTTTTCATGGCTGATATCCTCTCGCAATTGACATTAGTGCAGCGCCGCTGGCGGACACTTTCCCAGTCGATGCCGGGCACCATGATAATAACCCGCCAAGTTTACGGGGCTTAGCCCCAGACGGGTATTTGCCCCGCCCCCAAATGGGGCAAATCGTTCCCCCCATTTGAAGGGGGAGCCACTGCAGGCCGAATGTGGATCACGCCGCCAAGGATCAAGCGCACAAGATCGGTTTGGCGATGGGTGTCCGTCTTGGCGAAAATCTGCTTGAGATAGGCGCGCGCAGTTTGTGGTTGAATCCGCATATCACGTGCGGCCGCATCGACTGTCAGCCCCTCAAGCAGGCGCATCACGAGTCCGGTTTCCGACATGGTCAGCCCATAAGCCCGGCACAGCGCAGTCGCGAGCGGGCCGGCATTGACGTCCGGTGCCAGGACGTAAACCGCGGTTGCAGCCCCGCCGCCATCCGGTGCCGCATCGGCAATGGGTGCGACGACGGCCACAAGCGGCCGGGCATCGATGCGGTGAATAAGCATCAGCGACGCTGGGTCGGCATCAGAAGCAGCAGCATT
>JBEVKC010000110.1:0-14264 GCA_040509895.1 Novosphingobium sp.
TGCGCTTTCCGAAGGCGTGCGTTCGCCTCGCTTCATCAAGCTGGCGGCTGCGGCGACGGTATTTTCGGTCGCAATTTGCGCGCTGACGGCAAATGCAGTGCCAGTGTTGCTGGGCGAGGGCCTTGATCGCACCACGGCCGCCGCCACCGCAGGGCTAATCGGCATAGGCTCGATCATCGGACGGCTCGGCGGCGGCGTCTTGCTGGACAGGTTCAACGCCGCCGCAGTGGCGGCCTGCAGTGTGCTGACGCCTATCATCACTGTCGCAATCTTGCTGTTCACACAGGATTCTGCCATCGCATCTGGCATTGCCTTCTTCGTGCTCGGGCTGTCGGTGGGCACGGAGCTGGACGCCTGTGCCTATCTTGCCGCGCGGCACTTTGGCATGCGCAGCTTTGGCGCGCTTTTCGGAGCGGTAAACGGGCTTTTGTTGTTCGGCGCTGGCGTTGCCCCGCTTCTTGCGAATCATGTTTATGACTTAACCCGCAGCTACGACATTGTGCTGTGGGCGATCATTCCGGCCTGCATCCTGACGGCCGTCCTGTTCCTGGCGCTAGGCCCCTATCCAAGCTTCGACGGCGATGTGGAGCAAGAAGCACCGGCTAATGCTGAGCCAGAGCCTGCGTGATGCAAGAGAGTGAAAACAGGCACTGGCGCCGACCCTCGGCCTCTGCTAACCGCACGCTCCGCTTATCAGTGCACCCGTAGCTCAGCTGGATAGAGCGCTGCCCTCCGAAGGCAGAGGCCAGAGGTTCGAATCCTCTCGGGTGCGCCATTCTCCGAATTTGGTGAATGGTTGACGGCCATGGCTGCGGAATCAGCTTAACCAATTGAAGTGATGAGCCTTTTGTCAGCCATCCATTGCTGAATGCGAAAGGTGCGGAAAAGCGATTGCACACCAGCGCACTCGCCTGTAAACGGCCCGCCTGCCCGCGAGGCATGCCGCTTTAGCTCAGTTGGTAGAGCACATCATTCGTAATGATGGGGTCACGTGTTCGAGTCACGTAAGCGGCACCATTTTCCTGCGTCTAGACGCTCCCTTACAGCTTGATTTTCCGGTGTTTCGGGAGGTTTATCGTCTCCCAAGGTTCCGGCCTGCTGTTTGTCCTGCCCTCATAGTCCGCACGATTTGGGGGCATTTTTGGGGGTACTGCACGCGGCGAAAAAATGGGTTGCGAGGCGTGTCAAATGCGCATTTGTATTCCGGACTGAGAATTGAACCGCGCGTTGATCGGCATGCCGATAGTATCTGCACTTCTTTCGGCAGTTGTGCGGGTTCCCAAGTAACGTCGCGATTATACTCGCTTTCCCGAAGTTTGGTGATTAACCTGCAGCTGGATGGGTTGGCAGGGAATTGCTATGCGCAAAGTGGCCGCAGTCTTCCTCGTTCCGGTTCTTGTACTTGGCGCATGCACTGAAAAGTCGGAAAATCCCGCGCCGCCTCGTTTGACGACTGTCCCGACATTTCCGCGTGAAACCTCAAGCGTGCTGGTACCGGTGACCCTGTCGCTTGACAGCTTGCAGCGCGCATTGGAGGCGAAGACACCGAGGCAACTCTGGTCCATCGACCAGCGCAGCGACAGTTGTGTGGCGGGCCAGCAGGTGAAAGCCTTTGGCAAGCGGGTGAAGGTAACGCCCGACATTAGTTGCCGAATCGTCGGACAGGTGACGCGCGGTACCATTACATTGTCAGGGCATGACCGGCGCGTCACGATCAGCATGCCGGTGAGCGCGACAATCGCGGCGCGCGATGTGGGCGGCATCCTGAAGGGCAAGACGGGAACCGGCGCGGCTGTAGTGCGCGCCGATGTCCGCTTCGGGATCGATCCGAACTGGCACCCCAACGCAAAGGTCAACATCTCCTACGACTGGACCAATCCGCCGGGCATCGACATCGTCGGCCAACGCGTGCGGTTTGTGGACAAGGCCGACCGGGAATTGGCGAAGGTGATCGCCGGGCTTGAGCGCGATCTGCAGGCAGAGGTCGCCAAGGCGCAGTTAAGGCCGATCATCGAGGGAGCCTGGAAGCAGGGGTTCGCGGTCATTGAATTGAATCGCAAGAATCCCCCCGCGTGGATGCGGGTGACGCCCGTGGGGCTGGCAGTTGCGGGGTACGATGTCGAGGGGCGCAACCTGCGCCTGAATATTGCCGCGCAGGCCTATACCGAAACCTTCGTGGGTGCGGAGGTGCCGAAGCCCGATGCTCCGACACCGCTGCCCCCGCAAATACCCGTGCCCAAGGCCACCGGGCTTCGGTTCCACATCCCCGTAGTTGCCGACTACAGTGAGCTTGAGCCTGTCATCTTGCGTGCCTTGCGTAAGCTGAATGCCAAGGGAATAACGATCGAGAACGTTGGATCGGTCAACGCGGATTTTCAAAGCGTTACTGTCTATGCGACCGATGAAGGCCGGCTGGCTGTGGGTGTTGAAGCTGAAGTTGAGCCCGTTGGCAAACGCATCGGCACACGCTGGGGCAAGGCCAAGGGGAAGGTCTGGCTGACGGCAGTTCCCATCAGTGAAGCCAATTCCCAGGTTGTCCGTGTAAGCGACCTGCAGATCGTAGGCGGCACGGACCGCGCAGCGGCGAACCTATTGCTCTCCTTGGCGAACAGCCCTGCTGTGCGGCAGGAGATCGCGGGAGCCCTGACCCAGGACTTCAACAAGGACTACCAGAAGCTGCTGGGCAAGATCCAGAAGGCGATCGGCGAACGGCAGGAGGGCAACTTCCGGATGACCGTCAGGATCGACGAAGTGAACCACGATCCGATCCAGGTGACCGGCGCCGGCCTGTTCATGCCAGTGGTGGTGAAAGGTGCGGGCAAGATCGTCTATTCGCCAGCGACTGCGAAGCCCTGAACAGGGCTAGGCCGTCGACCCGATGCGCGCAGCTTTCGGCATTGCGTTCTCCCGGTCGGCGCGACGCGTTGCGGATTGACGCGAAATGTCGTTGCTAGTTGCCCTGCTTAGGCACAGCGAATGTGCCGGAAACGCGTCCGCCGCCCGATGAGCTGCCGGCACGGCCACCCTGACCGTCAACCGTGGTCACACCGGTCTGGAGGTTCATCACCAGGCGTCCGCCGTTCAGCGTATCGGTCCCGCCGCGGCTGAGGGCTACGTTGCCGGCCATGGTGATGATGCGCTGGTTAAAGTCATAGACTGCAACATCTCCACGGGCAGATTCACCGCCGCGCGTCACGACCACGCCGCCCGTCGCGTCGATCCGCTGGATCTGCAGTTCGTCCTGGTTTGTGTAGGCGACGTTGGTGCGAGCAGCCCGCATGCGCAGGTCGCCTTGGCTGATATCGACATTGCCGGAAAGCACGACGCGGTTCTGCTTGCCCTGCAGCTCTATCCGGTCAGCCGCATAGTTGACCGGCGCGTTGCTGTTGTGACCGCCGAAAACCTGTGCCCCGACCTGCTGCCAGCCGGCAATCGCCAGCGCGGCGAGCGCAAAGCCGATCACGGCGCGCTTCAGCGGGCGGGCAAGTTTCATGGCGTGGGCGGCAAGGTTCATTGGGGCATCCTGAGCTTGCCGGGCACCATACGAAGCCGGGCATTTCCTTCAAGCGCTACGGTGCGCTCATCCAGGTTGGCGACTATCTGGTCGGCAGAAAATGTTCCAGTCGGGACGGCTCCTTGGACCCCGTTGGCGCCGGTGACCATCCGCTGCCGAAGGTCGATGGTTACCCCGCTTGTCACCATGTGAAAGCCATCCGCCGCGCGGAAATTGACTTCGCCGTCGGCCGTCAACTGCTCCGTGCTGTAATCATAGGCGCCGCCTGCTGCCGAGATAATGCCAGGTCCGTCGCGAAGTTGTATCTTGGCGGACAGGTCATTCATCTGCACGATTGGTACCAGCGCCGATTTCTGCACGGCGCTTCCCGCAATGACGGTGAAAGGACGGCTCTGGTTATCGAGCCCGCGATAGGTAGCCTGCTCAACCCTCAGCCGCTCGTTGGTGACTTCCACCTTGTTGCGGTCGAGCAGGAAGTTGATCTCGCTGCGCTGGGACAGCGGCGAAAGGATCATGATTGCCGCGATAACGCCGATGCCCGCGGGCAGCCACTTGGCCAGGAAGCTCACTACCCGGTCATGCGATCCCCCCGGCGCGGCGAAGGCCCGGCGGCGGTCGCGGATGACGTCAGCGGCGTGTGTCATGCGGCAGTGAAACCCTATGCGGATTCGTGGCTGAATATGTCGTGGTCTGGCCAGCCAGCCAAGTCGAGAGCGGCGCGGGCAGGCAGGAAATCGAAACAGGCCTGGGCGATGGCGGTGCGGCCCTCACGCGCCAGCTTCTCGACAAAGATGGCGTGCATGGCATGCAGATAGCGCACGTCCGATGCGGCATATTCGCGCTGCGCTTCGGAAAGTTCCGCTCCGCCCCAGTCGCTGGACTGCTGCTGCTTGGAAATTTCCTTGCCCAGCAACTCGCGCACAAGATCCTTCAGTCCATGGCGGTCAGTATAGGTGCGGGTGAGCTTGCTGGCGATCTTGGTGCAGAACACCGGTGCGGCAATGACGCCGAGGTAATGTTCGATCGCAGCAAGATCGAAGCGGGCGAAGTGGTACAGCTTCAGCCGCGCGGGGTCGGCCAGAACGGCCTTGAGGTTGGGCGCGTTGAAGCTTGAACCCGGGCCAAAGCGGACGAGATGTTCGTCCCCGTTGCCGTCCGAGATCTGGACAAGGCACAGCCGGTCGCGCCGGGTGATGAGGCCCATGGTTTCGGTATCCACCGCGACGGGGCCTGCAGCCAGCACGCCTTCGGGGAGATCTTCTTCGTGGAGATAGACAGCCATATGGAGCGAGTGCTTAGGCTTATCGCGCCGTGTAGGAAAGCCCCACGGCGGCATTGTTTGAGGTTGTGCGAATGGCGAATGGAGACTCCGTCCCGGAAAGCTGGCGCCCGGCGCTGGAAGCAATGCTGGCGACGCCGGAATCCCGAAAGCTGGGCGGCTTTCTCAAGGCAGAGGAAGAGGCCGGAAAGCGCATCTATCCGCCGCGCGGTTCGCGGCTGCGGGCGCTGGAGCTGACGCCGCTGGAAAACGTGAAGGTCGTTATCCTGGGGCAAGATCCCTATCACGGGCCGGGGCAAGCCCACGGTCTGAGCTTTTCCGTGCAGCAGGGCGTGAAAGTGCCTCCATCGCTGGTGAACATCTACAAGGAGATTGCATCGGACCTTGGCATCGCGCCGCCGGGACACGGCAACCTTGAACACTGGGCGCGGCAGGGCGTGCTGCTGCTCAACAATTCACTGACGGTCGAGGAAGGCCGCGCCGGTTCGCACCAGAACCTTGGCTGGGAGGCGATCACCGATGCCGCGGTTGCGGCGGTGGCGCGGCGCGAGGAACCGGCCGTATTCCTGCTTTGGGGCAACCACGCTCGCCGCAAGGCAGAGCGCGTACCGGGACTGATGGATGGTCGGCATCTTGTGCTTACCGCACCGCATCCCAGTCCGCTTTCCGCCTATGCGGGGTTCTTCGGTTGCCGGCACTTCAGCAAGGCCAACGAATTTCTTGAGGCCAAGGGCAGGGGTGGGATTGATTGGCAGCTGCCAGCTGCCTGATTACCTCACGGGCGTCGATGCATCTTGCCCGACTACCGTGTGCCACGGCGTGACACTCCAGCGCTCTACTAGCCCCTCGCGGACGTAGGGATCGTCATGTGCGAAGGTGGAGGCACTGTCCTGATCGGTGAAGAGCAGCAGGGCGGGGTCGACAGGATCACCGACCGCACCGCCGAGTACCAGCGTCCCCTCGTCGGCCGCCTTCCACGCCAAGGCAAGGTGAACGTCCCGGAATTGCGGCCGTCGCTCGAGATAGTCCGGGGCAAGGTCATAGGTCAGCAGGTAGTGCGGCACGAAGCCTCCTAATTCCGGCGCACGAAACGCAGCACGCCGCCGCGCCAGTGGAGTTGCAGATCATTGCCGCTACGCTCTGCTGGGGCGTTGTCAAAATCGGCGATGCCCATGTCGTTGGGCGTCAGGACGAAAGTGAAGTCGCGCGCACCGGCTGGAATGTCGAACACCTGTGAGACAGTGCCGTGGATCGGTTCGGCAAGCTGGATCGACACTATGCGGAGGCCATGGCCGGGCTCTGACTGCCAGCCGGTATACTGTGTGTAGCCGGTGAAATCCGTTCCATCATCGAACGCGATGCGGAAGTCGACCCCGGCGATGCCCTTTCCGTCCGGCCATGTCACAAGGATGCTGAAGCCGCCGTCATCCTCGAGTTTGGCGCTCGTCAGGTTGAATGTGGGAGCAACTGGACGAGGCTCGGTGCGCAAGGTTATGTGGTCGCCGGATCTGCTCCAGCGGCCCTCCGCTGCCGTATCGAGCGCCCCTACGCTCATGCCGAAGCGAAAGCTGCCATCTGCATCGAGTTGCAGTTCGCCGACCGAATCCGGTCCCTCCGCCAGCCGGTATTGGCCAGCCCAGGCATCGTCCGCCAGCGCAGGCAGGGGCGTGGTCATCAGCATCAGGACAAGTGCGGCGGGGAGGTGACGCATGACCGGAATATGCCCGCAAACCATAGGCGAATCCATTGGCTACCAATTGAAAAGCCGCTTGCTGCGCCGTGGCAGGGGTGGCGATAGAAGCGGGAAAGGGAGAGGTGCGAAATGGCGACATACGTTTTGGTGCACGGCGGCGGGCACGGAGGCTGGTGCTGGCAGCCGGTGGCCCGGCTCTTGCGGGGGCAGGGGCATGATGTTCATACGCCCACGCTAACCGGGTTGGGCGACAAGGCTCACCTGCTGACGTCCGACGTCGAAATCGAGACGCACATCAGCGACGTGGCGCGGCTGATTGAGTTTGAAGATCTGCACGACGTGATCCTCGCGGGGCATTCCTATGGCGGCGTCGTCATTACTGGCGCTGCGGATCGGGTGCCGCAACGCATCGGGCATTTGGTGTTTCTCGACGCTGCGATTCCGGCCAATAGAGAGTCGCTTGCCAGCGTGACCCCCGCACTGGACAGGTTGGCCGCCGGGAACCGCACCGTTGATGGCGTTGAGCTGGGCCTGTGGCCTGAGGATGAAATGACGCAGGCCATCTATGGGCTAGGGGATTCAGCGCTGGCGGACTGGGCAAGGGTGCGACTGACCCCGCATCCATGGCGAACCTTCACGGAGCCGCTGATCCTGTCGAATCCTCGTGCATTGGCCAAGCTTCCGCGCACGATCGTTAATTGCCCCGGTACACTGCGGGCGCGCACCGGAGAATTGCTCGACCGTTACTTCGCTGCGGAAAGAGTGTGGGAGATTGATACCGGCCATGACCTGATGCTGACCGAGCCAGCGGCGACAGCGGAAATGTTACTGCGATTGGCCTGAACCCCTCCGGGCGAATGTCCGACGACAAGGGCGAGGGCATGGTCATCACGCACGGCGGCGGCATGGGGAAATGTGCGACAGTCACCATAAAGGCCGATGGCGATGCATTTGCGAAAGGTCGCCTTGAGCGTATTTCTCCCAACTACTTCACGATCGGCGAACGGTCGACGTCGGCATGAGTATTGGTTCGACGATAAACTGGACATGCCAGCTACCATTCAGGTTCACCGACGAGTTCGCCAAGGTCGATGTCGAGGTGAAGCCGCGGAACTAGGGTGTAGGCCCTCTCCTAGCGAGAGGGCGCTCCAAATCACTTCGGTTGCGGTTCGGGGAACTTCCAGCTTCCGTCGAGTATCTCGGCGCGCGGCCGGTAGAGACGCACCGTATAGTTCCAGCCGTTCATGATGGGCAGACAGTTCGGGATCGTGCCGTCACAGCCGCCGAACTGGATTTTCACGAAGCCATCCGCTTCCTTCGCGGCAGTAAGGTTGTTGACGGTATAGGCCCCGCTGGGATTTTTCACGAAATAGCCCTCTGCGTTGTAGAGGCTGATCGACCAGAAGCCGTCCACGGGCACATCCTTGACCGTCAGGGTGTAGACCTGCTTGCCGTCATTCCCGGGCGGAGTGACGTTGAGGTAAAAGGCATCCTTGTCCGGATTTCCGCCCCAGCCCGTGGCCGTGCCGATGAGGTGGTTTATCGGATCGACAGCCTCCTTGGTTCCGAATGCTCCGGCGAAGCTCGGCTTGGTCGAACCCAGCACCAGCAGCGCATCGCGCACCTTTTTCTGGCTTGCCGGATCCCACTTCGGAATCTCGAACTTGCCGGGGCCACCGGGCTGCTCTGCCGTGATCTTGTCCTGCAGGGCATGGACTGCCGCAACGTCCTTGGGGTCATTGGGATCGACCAGCGTCCGGATGCCGACCAGTGCATACCTGGTGCCAAGCTTCTGCTTGTCGATCGTATATTCACCGGCGCCGTATGCGACCTGCGGGATATAATGGTCTTGATTGACGATCATTATCGACATGAAGCGCTTCCCGGCGTCGGGCAGCGTCACCTTGACCGGGCCAGCATCGAGATCGAAGACGGCCGAGGAATAGAGCGTGTCACGGTTCAGTCGGATGACCGTCTGATTATCGACATCGGCAGGCGCTCGCCGGTGGCCGATTTTTCCCAGCCCGTTCTCCTGTACGAGGGCGCCGAAATACAGGTCGGACTCTGCGCGAATGAAATTGTCCACCGTGACCGGGACAGGCGCGGCGGTGTTGTCGGCGATTTCGTCGGTCATGGTATTCCCCACGGTTCAGTTGATCTTGTCCAGTGCCGGTGCTTGCCATCTGCCATCCAGAGCTTCGGCCTTCGGCCAATAGAGACGCATCGCCAGAAAGAACGGTCCGTTGGGAGCCGGTAGCCAGTTGGCATCGGCATCGCCGTCTGGCCGGTCATGCTGGATATGCAGCGTGATGCCGCCATCAGCATCTTTCTGCAGCTCCTCCAGCATGGTCGAATTGATCAGGTAGCGGTTGATCGGATTGGCGAAGAGCAGGCTGGCTGGAAGCTCATATAGCGTCAGCGACCAGAAGGCGTGTGCCGGGGGCAGGGCACCCGGTGCCAGGCGCATCGTATAACGGTTCGCACCGGTCAGCGGTTGGTGGCTGCTGTCGATGAAATAGGCGGGGTAGATCGCCTCTTCCTTTGAATTTCCATAGATGCCCAGCGCAGCGGCAGACATGCGGTCGATGTAGCTGCCGTTCAGGAATTCGCGCGTGCCGAAGGAATCGCTGCTCTTGCGCTTGCCGGTGTCGATCTGCGTTTCCTTGTATCGCGCAAATTCCGCCCACGCATCGGCCATGCCGTCTGACAGGGCCTTTTGCCCCTCGGCCGACAGGTCGCTGACATGAAAGCTGCCGCGCCCCTGGATGCCGATTGTCGCAAACCTCGCCCTCAGATCGGTTTCCGATGGATGCACCGGACAGAATTGCAGGACGAAATCGAGGATTTCAAAGAAGGCTGGCGAGGTCTTCTGATGCTCTGGCGCCAATGGCCTCCTGAAATTTAACGGCCGCGCGGCAGATGGCGCCTCATGGCCGAGAAATGAGGACAACCGCTGTACCCGATATCCTGCCTGGATAGCCTTGACCTGTTCGATGTCGTCCGGGTTGAATAGCTGTGTGCGGTAGAGAACGAAGGCCAGCTCGGTCTCGCACTCGATCACGCCTTTGATGCCGGGCGGCGTCTCGCCCTTCCAGCCCGGCCCGGTCAGCAGGAAGCTGCCGGCGTCATTGCCCGTCGCCCGGCTGCCGACATAGGCGAAGTTGAACGTGTACATGTCGATGAACTGGAGGGAGTAATATCGTCCCTGCTCAATCGCGGGGACGGTGAACACCAATGGTTCGGCCCTCAGGTCAGCCCCGACATAGGAATAGGGGGTATCCGAATTTGGCGTCTGGATCGCCCTGTCGTCCGGTGTGTAGACGCGCGCGTTGTTGAAGATCGCATTCCATGGGGCCTTGAATTCCGGGCCGCCGCGATCCGCGAAATAACCGTATTGGATGCGGTAACTATCGACCAGCGGGAAGCCATAGATCGTCGCTTCCCTTGCGATCGCCCGCACCTCGTCCGGAGGAACCATTGTCAGCCTTCCTTCGCGTCAGGAGAGTCTCCAAGTGGTGAAGCTGACGCCGGCAAACGGCCGGGGCAATCGGGGTATTCCCTAGGTTTGGCCAAGGTTTACCCCTAGCCGGCGCGAAAATGCTTCGGGCAGGCGCGCAAACGAAAAGGGCGCACCTTGCGGCGCGCCCTTTCCTTCACTCCCCGACTCGGTGGGGGAAGTCCTATATTACCTCGGCAAGTCGCTGGTGCCCATCAACATTTCATCAACCGCACGGGCTGCCTGACGGCCTTCGCGGATGGCCCATACGACAAGGCTCTGCCCGCGGCGCATGTCACCGCAGGCGAAGATCTGCGGGTCGCTGGTGCGGTAGTCGTTGACGTTGGCGGCGACATTGCCGCGCGCGTCGAGCTCTACCCCAGCCTGGTCGAGCAGGCCCTGCTTGTTCGGGCCGAGGAAGCCCATGGCAAGCAGGATAAGGTCGGCCTGCAGCGTGAATTCGCTGCCGGGCACTTCCTTCATCTTGCCACCTTCCCATTGGACTCGGACGCATTCGAGGCCCTTGACCTCGTTGTCGCCCACTACGCGCTTGGCCAGCACGGCCCAGTCGCGGTCGACGCCTTCGTCGTGGCTGGTCGAGGTGCGCAGCTTCAGCGGCCAGTTCGGCCAGGTCATCGCCTTGTCCTCCTTTTCGGGAGGCTTGGGCATGATCTCAAGCTGGGTAACCGACGCGGCCCCCTGGCGGTTGGAGGTGCCGACGCAGTCCGAACCCGTATCGCCGCCGCCCATGACGATGACGTGCTTGCCAGTGGCGGTCAGTGAGCCGCGCGGTGCGGCGCGCAGTTCGTCGTCGCCAGCGTTGCGCTTGTTCTGCTGGGTGAGGAATTCCATGGCGAGGCGCACGCCGGGCAGTTCAGCTCCCGGAATTTCCATCCGCCGCGCGTCCTCAGCGCCGCCCGACAGGACGATGGCGTCGAAGTTTTCCTTCAGCGATGCGACGGAGACAGTCACGCCGATCTCCGTCGATGTGCGGAACTGGACGCCTTCGGCCTCCATCTGCACGCAGCGGCGGTTGATGAGGTGCTTCTCCATCTTGAAGTCGGGAATGCCATAGCGAAGCAGGCCGCCGATGCGGTCGTTCTTCTCGAACAAGGTCACCGAGTGACCGGCGCGGGCGAGCTGCTGGGCGGCGGCCATGCCTGCCGGGCCAGAGCCGACGACAGCCACGGTCTTGCCGGTGCGCTTTGCCGGAATCTGAGGCGTGATCCAGCCTTCTTCCCAGCCGCGGTCCACGATGGCGCATTCGATCGACTTGATGGTCACCGGCTGGTCGATGATGTTCAGCGTGCAGGCTGCCTCGCACGGGGCGGGGCAGATGCGGCCGGTGAACTCGGGGAAGTTGTTGGTCGAATGCAGCACTTCCAGTGCGTTCTTCCAATCCCCTTCATAGGTCAGGTGGTTCCAGTCCGGGATGATGTTGTTCACCGGACAGCCGTTGTGACAGTAGGGAATGCCGCAGTTCATGCAGCGCGAGGCCTGCGCACGCAGCGCTGGCTCCGCCATCGGGATGACGAATTCCTTGTAGTGGTTCAGGCGCTCCTTGGCATCGCCATAGGTGCGATCCTGGCGGTCTAGCTCGAGAAAGCCGGTTTCCTTGCCCATCTTGATACGACCCTAACTTATTCTGCGGCCACCGAAGCGGCTTCAAGCCGCTCGGCCTCGAGTTGCTTCAGCGCACGCGCATAGTCGCGCGGCATCACCTTGACGAATTTCGCCACGCTGTTTGCCCAGTCATCCAGCAGGGCGCGGGCGCGCTTGCTGCCGGTGTGCAGATGGTGGCGTTCCAGCAGGATGCGCAGGCGTTCCGCGTCATGGCGCAGCATGTCGCCCATGCCGGTGTCATAGACGCCGTTCGCCCGCTGCTGCGGACGGCCTGCGCCGTCGTCCTCGTCACGCTCTGCCGAGAACGGCAGGATGTCGACCATCGACGGGTTGCACATGTCTGTGAACGTGGCGTCGGGGTTGTAGACATAGGCCACGCCGCCCGACATGCCCGCCGCAAAGTTGCGACCGGTCTTGCCAAGCACGACTACCACGCCGCCGGTCATATATTCGCAGCCATGGTCACCGGTGCCTTCGACGACCGCGACCGCGCCCGAGTTACGGACCGCGAAACGCTCGCCAGCGACGCCGTTGAAATAGGCCTCACCCGCGATGGCGCCGTAGAGCACGGTGTTGCCGACGATGATGTTCTCGGTCGGCTCGCGCTTTACGTGGCCGGGCTGGCGGACGATCACGCGGCCGCCCGACAGGCCCTTGCCGACGTAGTCGTTGCCGTCGCCGGTCAGGTCGAGTGTCACGCCATGCGCAAGGAAAGCGCCGAAGCTCTGGCCGGCAACACCGGTGAGCTTCACGTTGATCGTGTTGTCCGGCAGGCCGGCATGGCCATAGCGGCGAGCAACTTCGCCCGACAGCATGGCGCCGACGGTGCGGTTGACGTTGATCACGTCACGCTCGATCCGCACGGGCTCCTTGCTTTCCAGCGCATCCGAAGCGGCGGCGATCAGGTCATTGTCGAGCGCGTTTTCAAGCCCGTGATCCTGCGTCTGCGACCAGTTCAGCGTCGGGCTGTCACCCATCGGCGTCTGATAGAGCAGGCGCGACAGGTCAATGCCGCCAGCCTTCCAGTGATCGATGGCCTGGCGCGTGTCGAGCCTGTCGACGCGGCCAACCATCTCCCCAATCGTACGGAAGCCCAGCTCGGCCATGATCGCCCGCAGCTCTTCGGCGACGAAGAAGAAGTAGTTGATCACGTGTTCCGGCTGGCCGGTGAAGCGCGCCCGCAGCACCGGATCCTGGGTGGCGACGCCAACCGGGCAGGTGTTGAGGTGGCACTTGCGCATCATGATGCAGCCCGCCGCGATCAGCGGAGCTGTGGCAAAGCCGAACTCGTCCGCGCCGAGCAGTGCCGCGATGGCGACATCACGCCCGGTACGCAGGCCGCCGTCGGCCTGCACCGCGATGCGGCTGCGCAGGTTGTTGAGGATGAGCGTCTGCTGAGTTTCGGCAAGGCCGATTTCCCACGGCGAACCGGCATGCGTCAGCGAGGTCAGCGGCGAAGCGCCGGTCCCACCTTCGTAGCCGGAGATCGTGACGTGGTCAGCGCGCGCCTTGGAAACGCCTGCGGCAACCGTACCGACGCCCACTTCGGACACCAGCTTGACCGAGATACGCGCAACCGGGTTCACGTTCTTGAGATCGTGAATCAGCTGGGCAAGGTCTTCGATCGAATAGATGTCGTGGTGCGGCGGCGGCGAGATCAGGCCGACGCCCGGCGTCGAGTGACGGGTGGCGCCGATGGTCTTGTCGACCTTGTGGCCGGGCAGCTGGCCGCCCTCACCGGGCTTGGCGCCCTGTGCCATCTTGATCTGCACGTCGTCCGCGTTGACGAGGTATTCCGCGGTCACGCCGAAGCGGCCCGAGGCAACCTGCTTGATCGCCGAGCGCATGGTGTCGCCATTCGGCAGCGGCGTGAAGCGCTTGGGATCCTCGCCGCCTTCACCGGTGTTCGACTTGCCGCCGATGCGGTTCATCGCGACGGCCAGCGTCGTGTGCGCTTCCCAGCTGATCGAGCCATAGCTCATCGCGCCGGTGGCGAAGCGCTTCACGATCTCGCTCGCCGGTTCCACTTCCGAGATGTCGAGCGGCTTGTCGGCCTTGCGGAACTCCATGAGGCCGCGGATGGTCAGCATCCGGCGCGACTGGTCGTTGATGGTGTCGGCGAATTCCTTGTACTTGTCAGGAACGTTGCCGCGCACAGCATGCTGGAGCGAAGCGATGTTTGCCGCCGTCCACGCGTGCTCTTCACCGCGCAGCCGCAGGCCGTACATGCCGCCCACATCGAGCATGTTCTTGTAGATCGGGTTGTCGCCATAGGCGGCGTAGTGACGGCGAACCGTCTCTTCCGCGACTTCCTTCAGGCCGATGCCCTCGATCGTCGTCGCGGTGCCGGTGAAGTAGGCGTCGATGAACTTCGACGACAGGCCAACGGCATCGAAGATCTGCGCGCCGCAATAGGACTGGTAGGTCGAGATGCCCATCTTGGACATCACCTTCATGATGCCTTTGCCGATGGCCTTGATGTAGTTCTTCTTGACCTCATAGGCGGTCAGCGGAAGTTCCTTGCGAACGCGGATGTCTTCCAGCGTTTCGAAGGCCACGTAAGGGTTGATGCCCTCTGCGCCATATCCCGCCAGTGCGCAGAAGTGATGCACTTCGCGCGCTTCGCCGGTTTCAACGACAAGGCCGGTCTGCATGCGCA
>JBEVKC010000111.1:0-3273 GCA_040509895.1 Novosphingobium sp.
TGTCCTTGCGGATAACGTTGCCGCCCATCGAGCCGAAGTTGCGGTCGCCCACGTACCAGCGTTCGACGCCATCGGCATCAAGCTTCACGTAGGGAACCTTGTCCTTGTACGCAGCGGGAGCGCGCGAGGTGAAGAGGTCGGGCGCCTCTGTGATGTGGGTGTCGGTGTCGACGATCTTGATGCCTTCGAACATCGGATCGAGGCCGCCGGACTGGGTGGAGTAGTCTACCTCGCGAATAACCCCGCCCTCGGTATAACCTTCAGCGGACCAATATTTGCGTGCGGACTGCGCCAGCTCCTTGGTGTCGGCGTCAGCCATGTCTTTTCTCCTTGGGAGTCGTTTGATGTCCCATTTTCGCAAATGGGGACGGGAAGTTCAATTGGAAGGCCGAAGTGAACGCCTACGCGATGCGGCGCGGCGTCCACGTGACTCAATCGTTCCGTGAAGGGGCATTATACCCCCGGAATGGTCTACTGCGCAAACCGCCGCGTAAAGGTCGGCTCATCCGCACCTGGCAGGCCCGGAGGGGCACCGTAGTCAGGGCAATCGACAAACTCGGCCGAAAGTTCGAACGGGCCGCGATAATGCAGCCCCCAGTGCCGCCAGCGGAAGCGCCAGCGGCCGCCTTCCTCCACATAACGGTCGAAATAGACGCCCAGCGTCAGCGCCGAAGTGCCATCTTCCATGCGCGCGATCTCTGTGCACTGGATGCGGCCGATGATCTCGCCATTCTCGCCTGGATCGAGCACGGGGATGCTTGTGAGAAGCTGCACCCTTTTGCAGGCACCCAGCAGCTTGGAGAAAGTGCTGGCGACTTCCTCGCGGCCCTTCATGTGCATGCCGGCGATCTTCCATTCGCCGTCAATCGAGAAGCACTGCCCAAAAGCCTCGGCATCCTTGCGCCAGATGGCATCTACGCAGCGGGCATGGAGCTGGAGGATACCGCTCTGGGCGGCAGCGATGTCGGTCATCTGGGCACTCTCCTGCAGGTTTTGCCGACGACCCCTAGAGTATTTTCCGGTGAACTGAAAACACCTGAAATTAACCCGCGCCTGATCCGTTGGCAGTGCACCGCGGCGCTGATAGCATGGCACCAAGGGGGCAGGAGGGAACTTGCCATGACGGGAGACCTGTGAATGCGTTCGATCATTGTCCTGCCGCTGGTGGCCATCGCCGCACTCACTGCCTGCGATTCGGCGGACAAGCCCAAGTCCTCTGAAGAAGTGAAGAAGGAAGTGGCAAAGGTTGAGCGCCCGGAACCCGGCCTCTATCGCACGACGTCCAAGATCGTCAGCTTTGAGGTGCCGGGCATGCCACCGGCCGAGGCGCAGCGCATGAAGGCGATGTTTTCCTCGACCAACCAGAGCCGCGACTACTGCCTGACCCAGGAAGAAGCGGACAAGGGATGGGAAGCCGTGACCACGAAGCTGGCCGAGGGCAACTGCAAGTATGACCGCTTCGAGGCGAGCAGCGGCGCACTGGATGCCAAGCTGACTTGCGAGACAGGGCAGGGCATGAAGTCCAACATCGAAATGAAGGGGACGATGACCACCACCGGCTCCAACATGACGATGACCATGGCCCAAGCGGCCCCGCAACTGGCCGGCGGCAATGGCGGCATCAAGATGGTCGCCGAAGTCGCTTCGCAGCGCGTGGGCGACTGCCCACCGGGAGCGAAATGATCATGCGCGTCGAAAATGTGAAGCCGCACATCGGGGGCATCGTCCATGTGGACAAGGCAAACTTGTGCGATGACGATGTGGTGCAGGCCGTCCGGGAGGCGTTGGAGGACCGGGGCGTACTGATCTTCCCCGGCATGTTCCTGACGGACGCCGAGCAGCTTGCCTTTACCGACAAGTTCGGCGAGCGGGTCAACTTCACCAAGACCGTTCCGGGCGGCGAGGCGGCGGACGAGAAGGACGTCTACAAGATCACGCTCGACAAGAAGGTGAACTTTGAACCCGAATATGTGCTGGGCACCTTCTTCTGGCACATCGACGGCGTGACCATCGACCAGCCCCTGCCGAAGGCGACCATGCTATCGGCACGCAAGCTGTCGCCCGAAGGCGGGCAGACCGAATTCGCCAGCACTTTCGCCGCCTATGACGCGCTCCCCGAAAAGGAAAAGCACGCGCTTGAGGACGTGAAGGTGATCCACCGGATGGAAGCCAGCATGCGCCCCGTCTTCCGCACGATGGATGACGCACAGCTTGCCAAGTATCGCGGCATGGCGGTGGAGATGGTGCACCCGCTGGTCTGGACGCAGAAGTCTGGCCGCAAATCGCTGGTCATCGGCAGCCATGCTGATGAAGTAGTCGGCATGTCCATTCCTGCCGGCCGTTCCATGCTGGCGCGACTGACAGAATTGGCGGCGCAACCGGACTTTTCCTATCGCCACGAATGGCAGGAAGGCGACTTCGTGATCTGGAACAACTGCGGCGTTATGCACCGCGTGGTTCCCTATGATGAGGACTGCGGGCGCACCATGCACCGCACCACGATCATGGGCACGGAACGGCTGGGCGGTCCACTCGCCGTTCAGGCCCAGTAGCCGAACAAGGGGCATGGCATCACGATGACCATGATCCGATCCATGCGTGGCCTTGTAGGTCGGCCTGCGCGTGCGCGCGGCGAACTTGCGCGCCGCACTGCCCTTGCCCGCCAGCCACGACCCGAGGGCATTAGCGGTCCCCGGATCGGTCTGCTCCTGTCAGAACTGCGCATCCTGGGCGGGCGCAACCGGCCGATGCCCGCCCATGTCGCCCGTAATCCGCAACCGGTAATGCTGCTTCCCGGCTTTGGCGCGCATCCCGAGCGTATGAAGCGTATGGCCGATGCGCTGGAGGCGGCGGGCCATGTGGTCCATCAGTGGGGCCTTGGCTTCAACCTTGGCCCGACCCCGGAAAACTTTGCTTATCTCCTCGCACGGGTCGACCGGTTGTCCCGCCAGCATGGCGCGCCGATTGCGCTTGTGGGCTGGAGCTTGGGCGGCCTGTTCGCACGAGAAATCGCCAAGCACCTTCCGGGCAGGGTCTCCCATGTCATCACGCTGGGCACGCCTTTCTCTGGTGATCGGCGTGCGAACAATGCGTGGCGAGCCTACCAGTTCATCACCGGTCATCCCGTCGATGAGCCACCAATTGAGTGTGACTTTGCGACCAAACCCCCGGTCGCGACGCTGGCAATCTGGAGCCCGCGCGACGGCGTTGTGTCGCCCCGATCTGCCAGCGGCTGGCCCAGTGAACGCGACCGCGCCCTTGCCGTCCGCTGCA
>JBEVKC010000112.1:0-16919 GCA_040509895.1 Novosphingobium sp.
AAATCCCTAGTAGCAATGCCAATATGCCGCGAAATAGAAACCAGCCCCAACTGTGGGTGAGAGTAAGGTCTTCTGGTAGAAAAAGCCTTTCGGCAGAGTTCACTTGGGTCATTTCGTCGTCCCCCAAGACACGCGGCATGCTTACCGCCCTGACACAATGGCGCGAACCATCAGCAGGTCAATAGTTTACATGACTTAGGTGTGCGTTCTGGGGGACGACTAAACTGTCAGCAGTTGTTATCCCAATAACGCCTGCCTTCACTGTCGTACCTGTAGCAACCGTCATTGTTCTGCTTCTTGATCAGAGCGCCACCGGCAGCACCAGCAGCGGCACCGATGGCGGCGCCTTCTGCCGCGTCACCGCTTCCCGAGCCGATCAAAGCGCCAACTGCGCCGCCCGCCAAGGCACCTTCACCGCCATAGTTGGAGGCACACCCGCCCAACACCAAGGCTCCTGCGAGCATGCAAGGAAATATAATGCGACGCATCTCAATTCTCCATTGCGACCAATGTGTGTCGCTAACGGTCATCGCTCGCTGCGGTTCCCGTCAAACGATCAACCGACGCTTATCGAGCCGCCGCTGAACCCCGGCTGAGCCGGCTCACCAAAGTCAGCATAAAGCGCGTCCATCCGCGCTTCGAGCGTTTGCCGATGTTCCGGGTGGGTAATGATGTGCTGCTGGTTGCCTTTCACGGCGCGAACTACCGCCCGTCCCAGCCAGATCGGATCCATCATCCTCGCGGCCAACGCCTTGGCAGCTTCAGTAGAAAGCCCCGGCACCTGCCCTTCGGACATCCGGCTTCGGGTGAGGCCGGGATAGAGAATCGACACGCCAACACCGAAAGGCTCAAGTTCCGCCCGGATAGCCTCCGACAGGCCGGTAACCGCGAATTTACTGGCCGTGTAGGCGGCGAACGAGGCGAAGGGCACAAGCCCGTTGACCGATGATGTATTGACGATGTGACCCGACCCACGCGCCTTCATTTCGGGCATGAATGTCTTGCAGCCGTTGAACACACCCGTGACGTTGACCGCCAGAATGCGCGCAAACTCTTCGGCCGTCATGGTCTCCAGCGGCTTGAATGGCTGAGCAATGCCGGCGTTGTTGCAGAGTGCATCGACTGCGCCCAATTGCGCTTCTATCGCCTGCTTCACTTCAGCCCAACTATCGAGCGAAGTAACGTCGTGCGTGAGGGCGATTGTACCGCGGCCAATCCGCTCGGCCTCAGTCTTGGCATAGTCCAGATTGACGTCAGTGATCGCTACCTTTGCGCCGTTTTCTGCAAAGGCTTCGGCAATTCCTGCCCCGATACCTCCGCCACCGCCGGTGACGAGCACAACCTTGCCAGAAACTTCCACGCAATCCTCCGGAGCATTTTTTGCAACAGTAGTGTCGCAAAAAATGCTCCGGTTGGAAAGAGGGTCAGTCCGGCTTCTTCGCCACAGCCACCATTGCAGGTCGTAGCAGGCGATCCTTGATCATGTAGCCAGCCTGCAGTTCCTGAAGCACCGTACCGGGTTCGGCGTCGGCGGAGGGAACTTCCAGCATTGCCTGGTGCTGATTCGGATCGAGGGGAAGGCCAGTTGCTGCGATGCGGCTGATGCCATGGGCGGCGAAAACCTTGTCGATCTCTCGCGCGGTGGCCTCGATGCCAGCGACAAGGTTCTTCAACTTGTCATCTTGGCGCAGTTCCGCCGGGATCGAGTCCAGCGCACGCGACAGATTGTCCGACACTGACAGGATATCGCGGGCAAAGCCGGTTGCGGCATAGGTGCGCGCGTCGGAAATATCTTTCTCCAGACGGCGGCGCACGTTCTGCGTTTCCGCCTTGGCATAGAGGACGTCCTGACGCGCTGCCTCAAGATCATTCTCAAGACGGCTTATCTGGCTATCAACCTTGTCGAGGAGTTCCTCTGGAACGCCCTTCAATTCTTCGGCGACCGCGGGGTCTTCCTGCGGCTTGGTCTCATCATTCATGTCGTCAAAAGTTCCAGCTAACCAATGAGCTTGCCCAGGCTCTGGGCGGTGAAATCCACCATGGGGACTACGCGCGCATAATTCAACCGCGTCGGACCGATAACCCCGACCACGCCGACCACCCGGCCATCGCGGTCGCGATAGGGCGAAGCGATGACTGCGGACCCGGAAAGCGCGAACAGGCGGTTCTCAGATCCAATGAAAATGCGGGTGGATTCTGCCTCACGCGCCAATTCAAGCAATTCCGCGACGGACTGTTTGTTCTCCAGATCGTCAAGCAGCATGCGAATTCGTTCAAGATCGGTGAGCGCGGATTCGTCGAGCAGGTTGGCCTGCCCCCGCACGATAAGTACCGGGCGCTGCGCGGCGTCCTCGCTCCACACGGCTAGTCCGCGCTCTACCAAGGCGCTGCTGGCGGCATCGAGCGCCGATTTGCCCGTGGCTATTTCGGCCAGCAGCAACCGCTCTGTTTCCAATAGGGTGCGCCCGCTCAAATGAGCGGTGATGTAGTTGGACGCCTCCTCAAGCGCGCCGGACCGCAAACCCGGCGGCAATTCGACGATCCTGTTCTCAACCCCTCCGTCGTCGCCCACCAGCACGGCAAGCGCACGTCCCGGCGCAAGCGGCACGAGTTGCAGATGCTGCAAACGCGGTTCCCGTCGGGGAACCATGACAACGCCCGCACCTGCGGAGAGATCGGACAAAAGCGTGCTGGTGGCGGCCAGCGCCGCCTCGATCGATCCCGGTTCCGACATGCGGCGCTCGATAACGGCACGCTCTTCAAGCGTCGGCTCCGCCACCTGCATCATGCCATCGACGAACAGGCGAAGTCCAACTTCGGTTGGCAGGCGACCGGCGCTGGTATGCGGAGCCGCGAGCAAGCCCAGTTGCTCAAGCTCGTGCAACACCGAGCGGATCGAGGCAGGAGAAAGATTGATTCCCCCTCCCCCCGCAAGCGTCTTGGAGCCCACGGGCTGGCCTGACGAGATATAGCCCTCCACCACTAGGCGGAAAATCTCCCGTGCTCGGGTCGACAGTTCTGTGATCGGCGGGTTGGCCATGACGCCTATGTATAGACTGCACTTGCAGCCTCAAGCCTGTTGCTCCAGAGGCGTGCGCACAATCATCTAAGGAATTCCCATGCGACCCTCCGGCCGCGCGCCCGACGAAATGCGCGTTCTCTCGTTCGAACCTCACTACACCAAGCATGCCGAGGGTTCTGTCCTCGTCAGCTTCGGTGACACGAAGGTCATCTGCACCGCCTCGGTCGAGGAGAAGGTTCCACCCTTCATGCGCGGTAAAGGCGAAGGTTGGGTGACGGCAGAGTACTCGATGCTCCCCCGCGCCACGCACACCCGCGGCAGCCGTGAGGCAGCCAAGGGCAAGCAGTCTGGCCGCACGCAGGAAATCCAGCGCCTGATCGGCCGGAGCCTGCGCGCTGTCGTCGATTTCAAGAAGCTCGGCGAGCGCCAGATCGTCCTCGATTGCGACGTGATCCAGGCGGATGGCGGCACTCGCACCGCCGCAATCTCTGGTGCATGGGTTGCCCTGCGCATCGCTATCGACGGCTTGATGGCAAAGGGTCTCGTCACCGAAGACCCGCTGACCCGCAAGGTTGCTGCAGTAAGCTGCGGCATCTGTGACGGTGTGCCGGTGCTCGATCTCGATTACAGCGAGGACAGCAGCGCTGATGCCGACGCCAATTTCGTACTGATCGAAGGCGGCCAGATCGCGGAAGTCCAAGCGACCGCCGAAGGCGCGACGTACGACGAGGAAGGCCTGCTGCGCCTCCTCCGTCTCGCCCGCATCGGTTGCGACCGCATTTTCGCGGCCCAAGCAAAGGCGGCTTCCTGATGCGCAAGCTGGGCGGAGAAACCCTTGTAATAGCCACGCACAATGCGGGGAACTTGAAGGAAATTTCCGCCCTGCTCGCCCCCTTTGGCCTGAGCTGCATTTCCGCCGGATCGCTGGGTTTGCCGGAGCCCGATGAGACGGGAAAGACCTTCGTCGAGAATGCTTTGATCAAGGCCCGCGCTGCAGCAGAGAGTTCCGGCTTGCCGGCACTCGCGGACGATTCCGGGCTAAGCGTGACAGCGCTCGGCGGCGCGCCGGGCGTTTACACCGCCGACTGGGCAGAGCGCCAATGGTTCGAAGGACCGCCCGGACGCGACTGGTACATGGCCATGGGCAAAGTCGAAGGGATGCTTGCAGAGAAGGGTCCAGATACCGACCGGACCTGTTGGTTCTCCTGCGTTCTCGCCCTTGCCTGGCCGGACGGTGAAAGCGTGGTCTACGAAGGCCGCGCCAATGGGACACTGACGTGGCCTCCACGTGGAGCAAAGGGTTTCGGCTATGACCCGGTTTTCGTACCGGTGGGCAGTTCCCAGACCTTTGCCGAGATCGAGCCTGAGGAGAAGCACCGCATCAGCCACCGCGCCGATGCCTTCGCCAAGCTGGTTTCGGAGCAGTTCGGCGGCTAGAAAGCACTGATGGCCCGCGCGCTCTACATCCACTGGCCCTTCTGCCTGGCGAAATGCCCTTATTGCGACTTCAACAGCCATGTCCGTAACAGCGTGGATCACGCACTGTGGGAACGCGCACTGCTTGCTGACATGCTGCATGAAATCGAGGCAACGGCTGCAGAGCCGCTGGCTTCGATCTTTTTCGGCGGCGGCACCCCATCTCTGATGCCGCCCGCGCTGGTGGAGCGGCTGCTTGCCGAGGCGCAAAGCCTGTGGGGTTTCGCGGATGGCATCGAGATTACACTTGAGGCCAACCCCTCATCCGTGGAGGCAGGAAACTTCGCGGCCTTGGCCTCGGCAGGAATCAATCGAGTCTCGCTGGGCCTGCAGGCACTTGATGACGATACCCTTCGCTTTCTGGGACGCTTGCACAATGCAGGCGAAGGTCTCGAAGCACTCGACGTGGCGCAGCGGCATTTCCAGCGGGTCACCTTTGATCTGATCTATGCCCGGCCAGATCAGACTCCGGACATGTGGCAGGCTGAACTTGCCCGCGCCCTATCCTTCGGCACGGGACATCTATCGCTCTACCAGCTTACCATTGAGCCGGGTACGCGCTTTGCCACTATGGTCCGGCAGCGTCAGTTCACTCCGCTGGACGATGACAGCGCCGCCGACCTCTTTGCGCTAACCCAGGATATGACTTCTGCGGCGGGTCTCCCCGCCTATGAAATCAGCAACCACGCCCGCCCCGGCGAGGAGAGCAGGCACAACCTGACCTATTGGCGCTACCAGGACTATTGCGGCATCGGCCCGGGTGCCCATGGCAGGCGCGGCGGTTGCGCGACTGTACGGCATCGCAAACCGGAGAACTGGCTGGAGGCCATAAAGGCTGCGGGACATGGTATTGCCGAGCACCGTGCGCTGGGCAGCAATGAGCAGGCCTCTGAAGCGATGCTGATGGGGCTGCGGTTGCGGGAGGGCGTAGACCTTCAGGCGATGTCTTCCCGGTTCGGACTCTCGCCAGACGCTCTGTGCGATTTGCGCAAGCTGACGTTCTATGAAGCGCAGGGCCTCACCTGGCGCAACGATTGTCAGATCGGCGTGACCGAAGGAGGCATGGCGCTGCTTGATGGCCTGCTGAGTGAACTTGTACCCGAAGGGCTTCTCGCCGCGTGACCCGCGCCGACATTCTCGAAGCATGGCATTCGCATCTGGCGCTGGGCCGGCGCCGCAGCCCGCATACAGTTCGTGCATACGTGGCGACCGCCGCGCGACTGCTGGATTTTCACGCGGATACGGATTGGCCTACCCTTGCCAAGCTCGATACGGCAGCGCTGCGCCAGCAGTTAGCGAAGAGACGAGCCGAGGGTATTTCAAATGCCTCTGCCGCCCGTGAGTTGTCGGCCCTGAAAGCATTCGTCGCTTTTGCACGCGAACAGTCCGGTATGACGGATCCCTCCCCGCCGCGCATGCGCGGACCGCGTATCAAGAAGGGGTTGCCAAGGCCGGTCACGCCAGACGATGCCTTGCTTCTCGCGCAAACGGTTGATGAAGATGCAAACGAGGAGTGGATCGGCTCGCGTGACAGGGCGGTCCTGCTCCTGCTCTATGGCGCCGGGATGCGTATTGCAGAGGCCTTGTCGCTGACGGGCAGCGCATGGCCATTTGGTGAAACGCTCATCGTCACGGGCAAGGGCAATAAGCAGCGTGTTGTGCCGATTTTGCCCATCGTTCGGGAGGCCGTCGCAGACTATCTGGCGAAATGCCCGTGGCCGCAGTTCCCGGATAAACCGCTATTTCGGGGCGCGAAGGGCGGCCAGCTGTCACAGGGCATGGTGCAGAAAGCCATGGCTCGCGCCCGCTCGGCGCTGGGAATACCGGCGACCGCAACGCCCCATGCCCTACGGCACAGCTTTGCGACACACTTGCTGGGGGCTGGCGCTGACCTGCGGAGCCTTCAGGAGTTGCTAGGACACGCCAGCCTTGGCTCCACCCAGATCTACACCAAGGTAGATGCCGCAACTCTGCTGGACGTTTACCGCACGGCGCACCCGCGCGAAGCTGGCTAACCCCGGGGTTTCCACCTAACGACGCGCCACACATAAATCCCGAGGACGAGGACGATGCTGACCACAATGCCCCAGTTCAGCCAGTCCTGCGCTTTTTCAAGATAGACCGACAGCCAATGGCCGGCCTTGATCAGCGCGGCATTCCAGACGGCGGCACCCGCAAAGGTGAACAGCAGGAACGTTCGGTGCTTCATGTGCGCCAGCCCGGCTGGCAGTGAAATCAACGTCCTGAAGAAGGGCGAAACTCGCAGCGCGAAAACAATCCATTGCCCATGCCGCTGAAAGAAACGGCTGGCATTTTCAATATCTTCCCAATCCATCGTCAGCCACCGACCCCATCGGTCGACAAGGGGGCGCAGCCGCCGGTATCCCAATTTATCGCCCGCGAGGAACCAGACGTAGTTGCCCAGCGTCGAACCCACGGTGCCGACAGCCAGCAGGGGCCAGAACTCCATAGAACCTCGCGCCACGGCCACCCCGCCCAGCCCCATGATCAGTTCTGAAGGAATCGGAGGAAAGACATTCTCAATGAACATCAGGAAGGCGATTCCCCAATAACCCCCACTCTCGATGAGATAGAGAATCCATTCCGCCATGAAAAACGCCGCCTTTCGTGGGAGCTGTGGCCCGTCAGCCTCTCAGCATGGCGGCGTGGCGGACTTCGATTGCAACCCAGATCAGACTGCCCGTATCAGTGCCATTGAAGCGGTCGATGGCGACGATACCCGTCGGAGAAGTGACGTTGATCTCGGTCAGCCACTTGCCGCCGATCACATCTATACCGACGAAAACGAGGCCGCGCTTCTTGAGTTCTGGCCCCATTGCGGCGCAGATTTCCTCTTCGCGGTCCGTAAGGCCAGTGGCCTCCGCTGAGCCACCTACCGCGAGGTTGGAGCGGAACTCCCCCTCGCCCGGCTTGCGGTTGATGGCCCCGGCGAACTCGCCGTCGACAAGCACGATGCGCTTATCCCCCTCGCTCACCTCAGGCAGAAATGGCTGAACCATGAAGGGTTCGACCCACGCCTGATGGAACATCTCTATCAATGCGCCAAGGTTGCTGCCGTCTGCCGGGATGCGAAACACTGCCTTGCCGCCGTTACCGTGCAGCGGCTTGACCACGAGATCGCCGGGGTAGCGGTCATGGAATTCTCGCACGTCCTCAATCCGGCGAGCAATCAGCGTAGGCGGCATGAAGCGCTGATAGTCGAGGACAAAGACCTTTTCAGGCGCGTTGCGCACGGCAACCGGATCGTTGACGACAAGCGTTTGTCCGGCCAGCCGTTCAAGCAGATGCGTCGCAGTGATGTAACCGAGGTCAAACGGCGGATCCTGCCGCATGAGAACGACATCGATATCCTTGACCAGATCGATCTTGCGATGCTCAGCCATGGCGAAGTGATTGCCGACTATGCGCTGCACAGTCACAGGCGCTGCCCAAGCGGTCAGTCGGCCTTCGTCGAGCGCCAGCGTGCGTACATCGTAGTGCCACAACTCAAGCCCGCGCGCTTGGGCCGCCAGCATCAGGTAGAAGCTTGAGTCGCCTGCGATATTGATCTGGTCCAGCGGGTCCATCTGGACTGCGATGCGCAAGGGCATGGAAAAGTAGGCTCCTGTCAGGCCAAAGAGGCGTTGACGATGTGGCGCGGGAAATGGCCCGGTGCAAGGAGAAGCACGTCCACACGTTGATCATCACCGGTCCGGACGAAGCGCGGAGCGATTCCCTCCGCCGCCGCCATGACCCGCCGAAGACGCCATGCATCTATCGCCAGATCGAGGTTCGCCGCACGTGCCCGCCACTTCACTTCCACGAAGGCTACGGTTCTGCCACGGCGGGCGACAAGATCGACTTCGCCACGCGGGGTCTTCACGCGCTGGGCGAGTATGCGCCACCCCTTGCACCGCAAATACCATGCGGCCAGCGTTTCTCCGCGCCTGCCAAGGCGTTCCCGCTCGGCGCGGCTCACTTCAGTTCCATCGCACGAGCGTAGAGTGTCTTGCGATCGAGACCAGTTGCTTTCGCAACTTTTGCCGCCGCCTGAGATGCCTTGGCGGTTTCCAACTCCAATCGCAGCAACGCATCGACGTCGACATCCTCTGGGGCGGAATCAGCAGGAGGACCGACCAGCAACACGATCTCACCCTTTGGAGGATGTGCCGAATAATGCTCCGCCAGCTCTTGCGGCGTGCCGGTCCGGCATTCCTCGAACTTCTTGGTAAGTTCCCGGGCAACTGAAACCTCGCGCCCCGTTAAAACCTGATCAACTGCGGCCAAGGTGTCCAGCAGGCGCTGTGCGCTTTCATAGAAAACCAGCGTTGCCCGAATTGATGCCAGTTCACTCAAAGCATCCGCACGCGCCTTGGCCTTGGACGGCAGGAAACCGGCGAACAAAAAACGGTCGCTAGGCAAACCCGAAAGCGTCATCGCAACGATCGCTGCGCTCGGCCCCGGCAGGCTGGTGACATTCATCCCCGCCTCCTTGGCCTGCCTGACCAGCTTGAAACCGGGATCGGAGATCAGCGGCGTGCCGGCATCGCTCACTAGCGCCACGGGTTCGGACGCCATCAAGGACAAAAGGCGCTCACGACCGCTCTCGCCGGCATGATCGTCATAGCGGATCATCCGCTTTTTCAATCCGAGGTGATTCAGCAACCTCCCGGTCACCCGCGTATCCTCGCAGGCGACCGCCGAAACACCACGAAGCACCTCTACTGCACGCAGCGTGATGTCGCCGAGATTGCCAATCGGCGTCGCGACTATATAGAGTCCGGGTTCAAGCAATTGGTCCATCCCGAAAATCCATGGACTGCCTTCAAGGGAGCGGCAAGCAATGATCGGTGCGAAGTTCAGTCGGCGCAGCGCGGTGACACTTGCGACAGTCGCCCTTCTTGCTGGCTGCAAGATGATTCCAAAGGCGCCTGAAGGTGCGCCACCGCCACCGACCGAGCAGCCTAGCGACGCCCTTCCTACTGATACGCAGCGCCACCGAATCGCCCTGCTGGTGCCGCTTAGCGGGACCAATGCGCAGGTCGGTCAGGCCTTGGCCAATGCGGCGACAATGGCCCTGCTGGACACCAACGCCTCCAACCTGCGGATCACCAACTACGATACAGCGACCGGGTCCGCGAACGCTGCAGCAAAGGCAATAGCCGACGGGAACAAGCTCATCCTTGGTCCTCTGACGGCCGACGACATTCCGGGCGTTGCCACAGCAGCGCGAGCGGCCAAGGTACCTGTTATCTCGTTCTCGAATGACGAACAGGCGGCGTCACGCGACGTCCTCATAATGGGCAGCTTGCCAAGCCAGTCGATCGCGCGAAGCGTTGCCTTTGCCAAGACGCAGGGGGCAAGCCGCTTTGCCGCACTGGTACCAACCGGCGAATACGGGCAGCGGGCTTCGGCGGCATTGATGAACTCGGTACGGGCCGGAGGTGGCACGGTCGTCGCCATGGAAAACTTTGACCGCAGTTCCACCTCGCTGGTCAACGCCACGCGCCGCCTCAAGGATAAGGGCGGCTTTGACACAGTGCTGATCGCCGATAGCGGACGCATAGCAGCGCAGGCCGGCCCGCTGCTCAGGCCGGCAGGAGCCAGCCCGCCACGCATCCTCGGAACCGAGCTGTGGCGCGGAGAGACTGTCCTCGTGGAAACGCCTGCACTCCGCGGTGCAATATATGCCGCCGTCTCAGACGCACGCTTTGGGCGCTTTGCGGAGAGCTATCGTTCACGATTTGGCGGGCAGCCCAACCGTATTTCCACTTTAGGTTACGACGCTGTCCTGCTGACCCTTCGTGTTGCACGCAACTGGAAACCGGGCGCCAATTTTCCCACGGCAAGCCTGTTCGCAAAGGACGGTTTTCTTGGTCTCGACGGACCATTCCGATTCGACAACAACGGCCTGATCGAACGAACCTTTGAAGTTCGCGAAATTCGGTCTGGCGGGGTCAGCGTCGTCAGTCCGGCCCCCACCGGCTTCGGCAACTGAGGAAAATTCCGCTGACCAGCTTGCACCCGGGACTCCCGGCCATGTAAGCCGGTCCCATGGCTGAAGACCTCTGCGACAAGCTACCCACTTCTGTGGGCGAAGCCTACGATGGTTCCACGATCGAAGTGCTGGAGGGGCTTGAGCCTGTCCGGCGCCGTCCAGGCATGTACATCGGCGGTACGGATGAGCGGGCGCTTCACCATCTGGCAGCCGAAGTGCTGGACAACGCCATGGACGAGGCGGTTGCAGGACACGCCACCCGGATCGAGGTTACGCTTGAAGAGGAACCCGGCACCGCGGGCCGCTTGACCATCGTCGATAATGGCCGCGGCATCCCGGTTGATGAACATCCCAAATGTCCCGGCAAGTCGGCGCTTGAGGTCATTCTCACCACGCTGCACTCCGGCGGCAAGTTTTCGGGCAAGGCCTATGCTACCAGCGGCGGCCTTCACGGCGTCGGCGTTTCGGTGGTCAATGCGCTGTCCAGCAAGACGCGGATCGAAGTTGCCCGGAACAAGGAGCTGTTTGCCCAAGAGTTCTCCCGCGGCGCGCCTCTTGGCCCGTTGCAACGCCTGGGCCAAACCCCCAACCGGCGCGGCACCAGCGTCACCTTCACGCCCGACACAGAGATTTTCGGTGATGAGGCGCGGTTCAAACCTGCGCGCCTGTTCCGGCTCGTTCGATCGAAGGCCTACCTTTTCGCCGGAGTGGAAATCCGCTGGAAATGCTCGCCGCAGCTTGCGGGAGAAGACGTGCCGGCGGAGGCCGTATTCCAATTTCCCGGCGGCTTGGCCGACCATCTCACCGAGCAGCTGGGCGGGCGGGAATGTGTAACCACCTCCTTCTTCTCAGGCTCGCAGGACTTTCCCGGCGAAGAGCAGGGCCGCGTGGAGTGGGCCATCGCCTGGCCCCTGTGGTCGGACGGCGCCTATAGCTGGTACTGCAATACCATCCCGACACCCGACGGCGGCACGCACGAACAAGGACTGCGTGCAGCCCTGACCAAGGGCATTCGTGCCTTTGGTGAACTGATCGGCCAGAAGAAGGCCAAGGACATCACGCCGGAAGACATCGTCACCGGCAGTGAGGTGATGCTGTCGCTCTTCATCCGCGATCCGCAATTCCAGAGCCAGACCAAGGACCGGCTTACCAGCCCCGAGGCTGCGCGCCTTGTCGAGAATGCGCTGCGCGATCACTTCGACCACTTCCTTGCCGACAACATGGACCGCGGCAAGGCACTGCTCGGCCATGTGCTGGAACGCATGGACGAACGCCTGCGCCGCAAGGCCGAGCGTGAGGTTAAGCGTAAGACTGCCACCAACGCCCGGAAGCTGCGATTGCCCGGCAAGCTGACGGATTGCTCCGGCGAAGGCGACGGTGAAACCGAGCTGTTCATCGTCGAAGGTGACAGCGCCGGCGGAAGTGCAAAACAGGCACGCAACCGCAAGACGCAGGCAATTCTGCCGATCCGTGGTAAAATCCTGAACGTCGCTTCGGCGACGGCGGACAAGATTCGGGCCAATCAGGAGATAGCGGACCTTGGGCTCGCACTGGGCTGCGGAACGCGGAAGGACTGCAACCCCGACAACCTGCGTTATGATCGCATCGTCATCATGACGGACGCCGACGTCGACGGAGCACATATAGCCACGCTGCTCATGACGTTCTTCTTCCAGGAAATGGCGGAAGTTGTGCGACGCGGGCACCTGTACCTGGCCCAGCCGCCACTCTACCGCCTCACCGCCGGCAAGGAGAGCGCATACGCGCGCGACGATCTCCACCGCGCCGAACTTGAGGAAACAGTTTTCAAAGGCAAGAAGGTAGAGGTTTCACGCTTCAAGGGCCTTGGCGAAATGAACCCGCAGCAACTGCGGGAAACGACGATGAACCCCTCCACACGCTCAATGTTGCGGATCACATTGCCGCCGGAATACGAGGGCAGGGCCGCCGTCAAGGATCTCGTCGATCGTTTGATGGGGCGCAATCCCGAGCACCGCTTCATGTTCATCCAGAACCGCGCCGGGGAATTGGACCCCGAACTTATCGACGCGTGACCTTGAGCAGTCTCGGCCAACCTAGGCCAGCGAGTTTTCCGTGACCCAACGCCTCAAGCCATCCGGGTCTACGATGCATATCTGGCGATAGCCTGTCTCGATCAAGCCTGCTTGCTTCAGGCCGCGAAGCGACTTGTTCAAAGTCACCAGCGAAACACCGATATAGCTGGCGAAGTCATCCTGCACGAACTCGAGCGTCCGGGTCTGTCCCATGCTGTCGTGGAAATCGAGCAACAGCTTGGCAAATATCACGTCGACAGAAAGAGATCGCAGGTCGTCAAGCATCCTAACCGAGAGAGCCAGCCGATATGCCGCAACTGCATAGAATGCCTGGGCAATTGCAGGACGCTCCATCAGTCGCTGGAACGCTTCGTAGCTGATATGATCGATCTGCGTATCGCCGATCGCGATGGCCCGATGCGTGCAGGCCTTCGCAAATGGCAAAGTGATGTCGCCAAAATTCTGCCCGGCTTTGACCCGGCACAGGAATATATTGCGTCCGTCGGCTCGCGGCCGCACCAGCATTATCGCGCCGTCCGCGACGATCCCCATACGCGCCGGGCTATCGCCCCTGTCATGCACCAGTTCACCATCGCGGTAGCAGCGACGCACGCTGACCGATGAAACATGCTTCATTTCCTCTTCAGACAAAAGATGAGTCAGAACTGGTGTGCCAAAGTCCGTCATAGGTCGCCCGGAATAGTAAGTTCTTTGTATTCCCCAAGAGCATATCACCATACCCAACGTCGTACATGGGCGAATCCCGCAAAACTGCGGGCGTAGGGGGCTACCGCGTCCATGTGTCTGTTGCGCAGCTTTCGGGTCGCGTCGGGGCCGCGACAGTTAGTAGGGGGGGCGGTGCGAGCGCCGGTCGCAAGTCTCGTCGGGGCGCCGTTGTGCAAGCAATGGCGCCCCGATTGCTTCAACGGACAACATCAGCGCTGTGATGGCGACGAATGTGGTGCATTGCCCCTTGCAACGCATATTGGCTCAACCTAACGCCCTTCGTTGAGCACCAATCACGCAGGATCGGCCCATGCAGCGTTTCGAAGGCACTAGCAATTATGTCGCGACAGAAGACCTGAAGGTCGCCGTCAATGCCGCGGTAATGCTGCGTCGTCCGCTGCTGGTGAAAGGTGAGCCAGGCACGGGCAAGACTGTTCTGGCTCATGAGATCGCAAAGGCCGTCGGCGCCCCGCTTATCGAATGGAACGTCAAGTCCACGACCAAGGCCCAGCAAGGTCTCTATGAATACGACGCGGTTGCCCGCCTGCGGGATGGCCAGTTGGGCGATGAACGGGTCCACGACATTCGCAACTATATCAAGCGCGGCAAACTGTGGGACGCCTTTACTTCCCCCGCCCTGCCCGTCCTGCTGATCGACGAGATTGACAAGGCCGACATCGAGTTTCCGAACGATCTTCTCCAGGAACTCGATCGCATGAGCTTCGACGTTTATGAAACTGGCGAACGGATCGAGGCCAAGGAGCGGCCCATCGTCGTCATCACGTCGAACAACGAAAAGGAACTGCCCGACGCTTTCCTGCGCCGCTGTTTCTTCCACTACATCAAGTTTCCCGACCGCGAGACGATGCAGGCGATCATCGACGTGCATTTTCCCGGCATCCAGAAGACACTGATCGCCAAAGCGATGGACATTTTCTACGACGTTCGAGACGTTCCGGGGCTCAAGAAAAAGCCCAGCACTTCCGAACTGCTCGATTGGTTAAAGCTTCTCCTCAATGAGGACATGCCGCTCGACGTCCTTCAAAACCGCGATCCGACCAAGGCAATCCCACCCCTGCACGGCGCCCTGCTAAAGAACGAGCAGGACATCATGCTGTTTGAGCGCCTGGCGTTCATGGCGCGGCGCCAGGGCAGCTAAGCACCAAGGAAGCGCATATGACCATCGCTGGCGGATGTTTTTGCGGACAAGTGCGCTACACAATCAACGCGGAACCAATTGCGGCGCGCATGTGCTGGTGCCGCGATTGCCAGCGCATCGCGAGCGGCTCGGCGACGGTCAATGTGCTATTTCCCGATGACGCCGTGGCGTTCTCCGGAGCAATATCCATGCTGCTCAAGGCGGCCGATAGCGGCAATACAATCGAGCGCGGCTTTTGCCCGAAGTGCGGATCGCAGCTTTACAGCAAGACCACGGAACCGAAGGGCGCTCCCCTCCGTATTCGTGCAGGAACGCTTGACGATCCGGAACTAATGGCACCGCAAGCCATCATCTGGACCGACAGTGCGCCTAGCTGGGCTTATCTAGATCCCAGGCTGCCGCATTGGCCGACGGCGCCGAAATAGTCAGGGCAGATTCGATCATGTTTTTCAATTTGATAGATGAGTTGAGAGCTGCCGGAATCCCGGCTTCCTTCAAGGAACACCTCGTTCTGCTTGAAGCTCTCGACAAGGACGTGATCGAGCAGACACCCGAAGCATTCTACTACCTCTCGCGTGCCACATTCGTGAAGGATGAAGGCCTTCTCGACCGCTTTGACCAGGTCTTCAACAAAGTCTTCAAGGGCATACTGACCGACTATGGCCAGCAACCAGTCGACATCCCCGAGGAGTGGCTGAAGGCCATTGCCGAGAAATTTCTCAGCGCCGAGGAGATGGAAAAGATCAAGTCGCTGGGTTCCTGGGATGAGATCATGGAGACGCTGAAGAAGCGGCTTGAGGAGCAGGAAAAGCGGCACCAGGGCGGCAACAAGTGGATCGGCACGGGTGGCACCTCCCCCTTCGGTAACTCCGGGTACAACCCCGAAGGCGTCCGCATCGGCGGTGAAGGCAAGCACGGCCGGGCGATCAAGGTCTGGGAGAAGCGCGAGTTCGCCAATCTCGACAACACCCGTGAATTGGGCACCCGCAACATCAAGGTGGCGCTCCGCCGCCTGCGCCGTTTTGCGCGTGAAGGCGCGGCCGAGGAACTGGACCTCGACGCGACTATCCGCGGCACCGCCAAGCAGGGCTGGCTGGACATCCACATGCGCCCGGAGCGGCACAATGCCGTCAAGGTGCTGCTGTTCCTCGATGTCGGCGGATCGATGGACCCGCATATCAAGCTGGTCGAAGAGCTGTTCAGCGCCGCCACTGCCGAGTTCAAGAACCTTGAGTTCTTCTACTTCCACAATTGTCTGTACGAGGGCGTGTGGAAGGATAACCGCCGCCGCTTCTCAGAGCGCACGCCGACATGGGATGTCCTCCACAAGTTCAGCCATGACTACAAGGTGGTCTTCGTCGGCGATGCCGCGATGAGCCCTTATGAGATCAGCCACCCCGGCGGCTCGGTCGAGCATTTCAACGAGGAATCGGGCGCGTCCTGGATGCAGCGGGTGGTGAACACCTATCCCGCGACCGTCTGGCTGAACCCCACTCCGGAGCGCCAGTGGGAATATTCCGCCTCAACCAAACTGATGAACCAGTTGGTCAACGGATCGATGTACCCGCTCACGCTTGAGGGGCTGGACGATGCAATGCGGGAATTGACGCGCAAGAAGCATTGAAGCTCACGCGGACCGGGCGGGATAAGCCGGCTCTCTAGTCGCAAAAAGTGGCGGATTCTTCAGCAAGTTGAAGCTATCCCCAGGGGATGTCGGGGGCAGCCCGACGAGTAGGATCGTCGGGCGTGGACGCAGCGCAAATCGCCTGCGGTCAGGGCGAGGCGCGGGACGTTACGTTGTCAAAGAGCCGGGCGCCTTCGTTGCAAATCGGGGCGATGTAGGAAAGTGATTTCTGCGTCTCGACAGCGCCCTTGCAAACCATTCAACTATGGCATAATAAGCCATATGGCCAAAGCCGTCCTGCTGTATCGGGACAAAGCGGTTTTGCCGGATGGCGCCATCGTCGAGATGACCATCTGGTGGCTGCCCGCACCCGATCCGGAGCGGCCGCACGGCCTGAAATACTCGCTGTTCTATGGCCGCGCGGGTGAGCGGATCGTCGGCTACGACAACGAGATCGGCAAAGGCGATCACCGGCACTATCGCGAGCGCGAGGAGCCATATGCCTTTGCCGATGTCGACACGCTGGTCGCCGATTTCCTCGCCGACCTCCGCCGCGAAGGAGTGATCCTGTGACCGATGCCGCGATCAACCTTCACGTCGGTTCGCTCGAAGAGATGGGCGCACGTTTCTCCGCGGCGTGGAAGGCGGCCGAGCGCGGTCGCAAGCCCGCGCGCGATCACGTCACGTTCCTTTCGCTCGAAGCCTTTATGGCCGCGATGTCGCCGCGCCGGCTAGAGTTGATGCGCCACTTGCGCCGCGCCGGGCCGATGTCGGTGCGGCGGCTGGCCGGCGAACTGGGCCGCGACTACAAGTCGGTCCATCGCGAGGTGGCGATGCTGACCGCCACCGGCTTGATCGAA
>JBEVKC010000113.1:0-19274 GCA_040509895.1 Novosphingobium sp.
TCAACGAGCTTTCCGATTTTGGCACGCTGACAGACTGGAGCACGGGCCTCAGCTGGTCCCCGGTCGACAAGTTGAGTTTCCAGGCCAGCTACATCGTCAATGAAGCAGCTCCTTCCTTGGGCAACCTCGGCAACCCGGTGGTCCAGACGTTCAACGTTTCGGTCTACGACTTCACGCGGGGTGAAAGCGCATTGGTCACAGTGGTCAGCGGCGGCAATCCCGACCTTGCCAAGGAGACGCAGCGCGACCTGAAGCTGGCTGCAAACTGGGAGCTGCCGTTCCTGCAGCGGTCGAACCTTGTGGTCGAATATTTCCACAATCGCTCAAACGACGTGACCTCATCCTTCCCGGTCCTGACGCCAGAGATCGAGGCGGCGTTTCCCGGGCGGGTTCTGCGTGATGCATCGGGGCAACTCATTCGCATCGATCAGCGGCCAGTGACGTTTGATGAGATCGAGTCAGACCGGCTCCGCTATGGCTTCAACCTGTCCGGAACCATTGGTAAGCCTCAACCAGGTGGGCAGGGACGCCGTCCTGGCATGGGCGGGCCGGGTATGGGTGGGGCCCCTCAAAGTGGCGGACCGCGCATGGGTGGTGGCCCCCGCATGGGGAGCGGTCCCATGGGTGGCGGCAACGGACAGGGGCGATGGAACCTGTCGATCTATCATACCGTCCGTTTTTCCGAGACGGTGCAGATCTCGCCGACCGGTCCAGTTCTGGACCTGCTTGACGGCGATGCATTGACGGGCGGCGGGGTGGCCCGCAACTCCATCGAGTTCGAGGGGGGGGCCTTCCACAAGGGCTTTGGCGTGCGGTTTAATGGAAGCTGGACAGAGGCCACGCGCCTGAACGGTAACGGGGGCCTGAACAGTTCCAACTTGCGCTTCGGCGCTCTGTTCAATCTGGATGCCCGCATATTCGTCAACTTCGATCAGCAAAAGAGCGTCGTGGAGGCCGTGCCTTTCCTGAAGGGATCGCGGCTTGCGCTGGAGATCGACAACGTGTTCGACGGCTACCAGAAGGTGACGGACGAGAACGGCATCGTTCCGCTAAGCTATCAGAAAGCTTACATGAATCCGCGTGGTCGGATGATTGGACTGGATTTCCGCAAGACGTTCTGACGCCTCACTGCCAGAAACGCTTCTCCTCCAGCAGGTCGTGGCGAAAATCAGCGGCATGGTGGAGGAGCTTGTCCCTGCGCCATTGTGTCAGGAACTCTTGCGCTTCCGGTGTATCGGCAAGACCAAGCGTGGCCAGACGCTGTTCCGCCGTGACAAGGTCGTTCAGTACACCAAGTTCCTGTTGCAGCTTTTTCAGCGCTTTGAGGAACTTTTTGCGGTGCTTTTCCTGTTCCTTGCCGTCGAATAGCTGGCCCAAGAATTCGATGCCATAACGCAGCTTTTTCACATCCTTGCGAAGCTGGTGCCGCGCCTCATCATCCAGCGAGGCGAGATGCTGTCCGTGCCTTCGAACCTTTCGCCGCAGCCGGTGTAGCGCTTTCGAAGCGAAGTTCTTCAGCGGAGTCTCGCGAACATCTGCAGTTTGCGGATCATCCCGCCACGATCCCGTGGCCAGCCACTCGGCCAAGTCGAGCATCAGATGCCTTGCTTCTGCCCCGTGAAGCACTCCGTCCAGCGTCGCATAGGCGTCTTCACGCGCGGCTTCGATCCTGTCCCGCAACATTCCCGGCGAAGTTTCGCCCGCCAGAACGTCGAAATCGCGCACTTCGCCAAAGGTATGGGCAAGCGTTCTGATCCGCGCGGCAAGTCGCCGCGTCTCCTCCCCCGCCAGAAGTTTGCGAAACAACACCATTGCCGACCGCAATCGCCGCAGCGCCACGCGGGCCTGGTGGACGGCTTCACCCGATTGCCGGTCAAGCAGTATGGTTTCATTCAACCGGTATTGCCGAAGGCAGGACTGGGCGATGGCAACGAAAGCCTCTGCAGGCAGCATGTCACGGCCAAGCGTGACGTCCTCGGCGTCTTCCGCCTCTGGCTCCACTTCCAGGATGCGAAAGCCGCGTTCTGCCTTGGCAAGTACCCCCAGCCGGACAGGGGTTGCGGCGTCGATTCGCCGGGCCATCTCGAATGCGGCCGTTGGCTGCCCGCCGTGAACTTCTATTTCGATCTCATGGAATGGCCCGCGGCGGTCATCCGCAATGACCTCTGCATCGTCGGCGACCACTTCCAACTGTAGGCCGGCTGCTGTCAGGTCCCAACTCTTGCGGAGTGAGTGGACCTCGAAAACAGGCTGCAGCGCGCCGCCATGTGCTTCAAGCAGTTCGGGAACCGGGGTGCGAGCGTCGAGAACCGGTGGCTGGCCGGCCTTGACCGGCATTTCCCACTCGCCGCGTTCCGCGATGCCACCGCCGGGCACTGCCGGGTGCTTCACTGTCTGGAGCGTCCGGCGGCCCTCCTTGCGAAGGCGCAGGGAGACGCAGTTCCGCCAAAGTTCTTTGTCGGCCGTGTCGAAGTAAGTCGCCAGAAGCCTGATTTCGCGCGCGCAGTCCCCTAACAGCCCTGAGGCGTCCAACGCCTTGAGCCCATCAGGACCCACGTCCAGTTTCAGCTCGATCTCTTGCGGCACGTTCCGTGGAACTTCCCTGTCGAGAGGTATCGGGGCAGAAGTGCCAATCTATCGTCATGTTGCTGTCACGTCACGAAAATCCTGCGAGGCGGGGATGATGGAAGGACAGGTACTCCCCAACCCGGCCTTCATCGCCTATCTGGGCAGCAATGGCCCGCATTCCGCAGTCTCCTCCCGACCGTGCCGCCAACCGCTTCCATGAGGAGCAGGCGACTTTTTCCGTGCGCGGAACAGACCAGCCGGACCTCGTTGCGGGTGTCGCCGCGATCCGCGAGGTCGTGCAGACGCTGAAGCCGCGGCCCGGCGTTTACCGTATGCAGGATGCGCGCGGTGACGTGCTCTATGTCGGCAAGGCGCGCGCACTGAAGAACCGCGTTGCCAACTACCTGCAGGTAGAGCGGCTCTCGAACCGCTTGCGCCGCATGATCAGCCAGACGCGCAGCATGACCATCGTCACCACCAATTCGGAGGCGGAGGCACTGCTGCTGGAGGCGCAGCTGATCAAGCGCTATCGCCCGGCGTACAACGTGCTGCTGCGCGACGACAAAAGCTTCCCGTTCATCCTGCTGCGCGCGGATCACGACTTTCCGCGCATCATGAAGCATCGCGGGGCACGCAAGGCCAAAGGCGAATACTACGGCCCCTTCGCCAGCGCAGGATCGGTCAACACCACGATCAACGCGCTGCAGAAGCTGTTTCTGCTGCGCAGTTGCACGGACAGCTTCTTCTCGCGGCGGGATCGGCCCTGTCTGCTTTACCAGATCAAGCGGTGCTCTGCCCCTTGCGTGGACCGGATTAGCCGCGAGGACTACGCCGAGCTGGTGCAAGAGGCGAAGGACTTCCTCGGCGGCAAGTCATCGGCCGTGCAGCGCAAGATCGAAGTGCAGATGCGCGAGGCGTCCGAAGGGCTCGACTTCGAGCGGGCCGCCATGCTGCGCGATCGTCTCCGTGCGGCGACCTTCATCCAGGGCAGCCAGGCGATCAAAGCAGAGGGCGTGGGCAATGCCTATATCTTCGCCATGGCGACCAAGGGTGGCCAGATCGCCGTGCAGGCCTTCTTTATCCGGGGGGGCCAGAACTGGGGGCATCGTGCCTTCTTCCCGGCTCATACCGAGGGGCTGGACGAGGAAGAGGTGCTGACCAGCTTCCTTGCGCAGTTCTATGAGGAAGTTCCTCCCGCGCGGTGCATCCTGATCGACCGTCAGCTTCCCGAGGCGGATCTGTTGGCCGAGGCATTCCGCGAAGGCGCTGGTGGGAAGGTCGAGATATCGGTGCCTCAACGCGGCGACCGGCGGCGGCTGATCCAGCAGGCGCAGCGCAACGCAGTGGAGGCGCTTGATCGCAGGCTGGCCGAAAGCGGCACCAAGGCCAAGATCATGCGCGAGGTGACCGAGTTCTTCGAACTGTCCGAAGTGCCGCAGCGGATCGAAATCTATGACAACAGCCACATCCAGGGCACCAATGCGCTGGGTGCGATGGTTGTCGCGGGGCCGGAGGGCTTCATCAAGGGGCAGTACCGCAAGTTCAACATCAAGCGTGCGGAGACTGCGCCCGGCGATGACTTCGCAATGATGCGCGAGGTGATGTCACGGCGTTTTGGCCGGGCGATGTCGGAAGACCCTGACCGGGAGGGTGGCACCTGGCCCGACCTTGTCCTGATTGATGGTGGCAAAGGCCAGATGAGCGCAGTGAAGGACGCGATCGAGGAACTCGGCGTCGAGGACCTGCCATTGATCGCAGTGTCCAAGGGACCGGACCGTAACGCTGGGCGGGAGATTTTTCACTTCCCTGACGGGCGGGAAAAGACGCTGCCACTCAACTCGCCGGTGCTGTTCTACCTCCAGCGCCTGCGGGACGAGGCGCACCGCTTTGCCATCGGCGCGCACCGTGAAAAGCGCAGCCGTGCAATCACGGCGAGCCCGCTGGATGAGATTCCCGGCATCGGTCCAGCGAGGAAGCGCGCGCTTCTTTTGCACTTCGGTACGGCAGGGAAGGTGAGGGCGGCCAGCCTGGAAGACCTGCAGAGGGCGCCGGGTGTGTCGGCGGCAGTGGCGCAGACCGTGTACGATTTCTACCACCCCGGAGGTTAGCGGGGTTTCACAAAGGAAAACCCCGCCCGGATTGCTCCGGACGGGGCCTCATTGCTTGCATCGGATGGCGGCTTAACCGGCCGCGTGGCTCGCCAATGCTGCGAGCAGAAGCAGCGCGACGATATTGGTGATCTTGATCATCGGGTTCACGGCAGGGCCGGCGGTGTCCTTGTAGGGATCGCCAACGGTGTCGCCGGTTACCGCGGCCTTGTGGGCATCGGAGCCCTTGCCGCCATGGTTGCCGTCTTCGATGAACTTTTTCGCGTTGTCCCAGGCACCGCCGCCCGAGGTCATCGAGATGGCGACAAACAGGCCGCCGACGATAACGCCGAGGAGAAGAGCACCCAGCGCCGCGAAGCCATTTGCCTGACCCGCAACGGCGGTGATGACGAAGTACACCACGATTGGCGCCAGCACCGGCAGCAGCGAGGGGATGATCATCTCCTTGATTGCTGCCTTGGTGACGAGGTCGACCGTGCGCGCATAGTCGGGCTTTTGCTCATAGGTCATGATGCCGGGCTTTTCGCGGAACTGCTCACGTACGTCCTTCACCACGTCGCCCGCAGCGCGACCCACCGCAGTCATGCCCATGGCGCCGAAGAGATAGGGCAGCAATGCGCCAAGCAGCAGCCCGACGATGACATAGGGGTTTTCAAGGCTGAAACTGACCTCAAGATTCGGGAAGAACTCCTTCAGGTCAGCCGTATAGGCGGCGAACAGCACCAGCGCGGCGAGGCCAGCTGAACCGATTGCATAGCCCTTGGTGACGGCCTTGGTGGTGTTGCCCACGGCGTCCAGAGCATCGGTCTTTTCACGGACCGCGTCGTCGAGCCCTGCCATTTCGGCAATGCCGCCAGCGTTGTCAGTGACCGGGCCATAGGCGTCGAGAGCGACAACCATGCCGGCAAGCGCCAGCATTGCGGTGGCCGCATAGGCAATGCCCATCAGCCCAGCGAGCTGGTGGGTGATGATGATGCCGGCGACGATGACCAGCGTTGGCAGGGCGGTCGATTCAAGGCTGATGGCAAGGCCCTGAATCACGTTGGTGCCGTGTCCGGTTTCCGAAGCCTTGGCGATCGAGCGCACCGGACGGTAGTTCGTCCCGGTGTAGTACTCCGTGATCCAGATGATCAGGCCGGTGATGACCAGACCAACCAGCGCGCAGTAGAACAGGATGCGGCCGTTGTAGCCAGTGTCGCCAATCGGCGATTCCATGCTGCCCAGGGCATAGCTGATCGCCCACCAGATGGCGGGGATCGACAGGACGGCAGTCACAAGGAAGCCCTTGTACATCGCGCCCATGATGTTCTTGCCCTTGCCGAGGCGGACGAAATAGGTGCCTATGATCGAAGTGACGATGCAGACGCCGCCGATCAGCAGCGGCAGCGCCATCAGCGCGCGAAGCTGTTCGCCCACGCCCTTCAGCAGCAGCGCAGTCAGCACCATGGTGGCGCCGACGGTTACGACATAGGTCTCGAACAGGTCCGCAGCCATGCCGGCGCAATCGCCCACGTTGTCGCCCACGTTGTCAGCGATGACGGCAGGGTTGCGTGGATCGTCCTCGGGGATACCAGCCTCGACCTTGCCCACAAGGTCGGCGCCGACATCAGCGGCCTTGGTAAAGATGCCGCCGCCAAGACGCGCGAATATCGAGATCAGCGATGCGCCGAAGGCGAGGGCGACGAGGCCATCGACCACGGTACGATCCTCACCGCCCACGGTCTTGCCGAGCGGCCCGGTCAAATACCAGTAGAACACCGAGATCGCGAGCAGCGCGAGGCCCGCCACAAGCATGCCGGTGATCGCACCGGCGCGGAAAGCGAGGGTAAGGCCCTGCTGCAGTCCGGTCTGCGCAGCAGCGGCCGTGCGGACGTTGGAGCGGACCGAGATGTTCATGCCGATGAAACCGGCGACGCCTGAAAGGATCGCGCCGATGACAAAGCCGGTGGCCGAAATCGAGCCAAGGGTAACGGCGATGATGATCGCTACGACAATTCCGACGATGCCGATGGTTGTATATTGGCGCTTCAGGTAGGCTTGAGCGCCTTCCTGAATGGCGGCGGCAATCTCTTGCATCTTTTCATTGCCGGCAGGCGAACCAAGTACCTGTCGGCTGGTAATGAAGCCGTAGATTACGGCCAGCAGCCCGAGGGCTATCGATATCGTGACGAGATTCACCTAATGGTCCTCCCTGTTTTTATCCTCTGATCCCAAGTTAAAGGTCGTCGTTGCGAACCCAAAACAGGCGAGAGGTATAAGGGCGACTGATTCGCTGGCAAGTCCCCGGCAGGCTTTTCCGGTATTTAGCGGATTTCAGGAAGAATTAGCGGTGCTGGTAGCCCAAACCGTCTTCTTCAGTGAGGGCATGGCCGTCGAGGATTACAGGGGCATTACCTGCGGGTTCGGCCGTGCCCACCCGGTGCGCCGGGACTGGCGGCGTGGCGCCAGATGGCAAGGTGAACAGCAGCTGGTAGTCCTCCCCCCAGCGCAGAGCTTCGCCGCGGCGATCCTCTGGAGGGGCGATGGGGACAGCGGCACCGTCGATGACGAAGGTCACCTCGCTTGCGCGGGCCATTCGTGCGGCATCGAGCAGCAACCCGTCGGACACATCCATCATTGCCGTCACGTGCGGGGCGAGGGCCTTGCCTTCTGCCAGCAACGCCTGCGGGCGACGATAGGCCGTGCTGTCGCCGGAACCGGAGTGCAGTGCCTCCAGACCAAGCATCGCCGCTCCCACCGGCCCGGTGATCCACAATGTGTCGTCTGTATTGGCGCCGGTTCGCGATGGAACAGGGCGATGGGTGGCGCGCCCGATAGCGGTCAGTCCGAGAACTTGGCCGCCGGGCGTCGATATAGTGTCCCCGCCGAGCAGGGAGACGTTGTAATGCGTTAGCGCCTCTTCCAGCCCAATAAGAAACCGCGCATCGTCCCTGCCGAAAGCATAGCCCAGAAGCACGCCCACCGGTTCAGCGCCCTTGGCCGCGAGGTCAGACATATTGCTGGCGACAAGTTTCCAGGCGACGTCCGCCGGGTCTTGCTCGGGCAGGAAGTGGATGCCCTCGGCCATCGCATCGTGGGTAAGGACAAGCGCCTCACCGCCAAATTCGATCACTGCGCAATCATCATTGAGGCCTCGTGCGCCCGGGTGAGTGGCAATCCGGCGCAAGGCTGCAATGAAGGCGAGCTCGCTGGTCAGCGCACGGCCTTTGCCACGGCGTCCAGTACGCCGTTGACGAACTTTGCCTCGCGTTCGTCGAAAAAGGCGTGGGCGACGTCCACGTATTCCGAAATGGCGCTTGCGGTCGGCACGTCTGGGCGGGCCATCAGCTCATAGGCTCCGGCGCGCAGGATCTGGAGCATGGTCTTGTCCAGCCGCTCGAGCTTCCAGCCCTCGGCAAGTTTGGCCGAAAGCTGGGCGTCGATCTCTTCGTGGCGGGCGAAAACACCTTTCACCACGTCGTCGAAGAAGGCGACCTCAGCATCGGCATAGACGTCGTCGTCGATCTCCGCGCCAAGGCGGTGCCGGTGGAATTCGTCCAGCAGCTGGGCGAGCGGAGTCGACTCCATGTCGTGCTGGTAAAGCGCCTGAACCGCGGCGAGGCGGGCGGCGGCGCGGGACTGTTTGGAGCTCATATGCCAAGCCTCGTTTCAATAGAGCGTGCGTGCGCGGGAAGCCCTTCGGCTTCGGCAAGCGCAATGGCCGCGGGGCCGATGGCCTTGAGTGCCGCCTCGTCGAGCTGGATGAAGCTGGTACGCTTCATGAAGTCGAGCACCGACAGGCCGGAGGAGAACCGCGCGCGGCGGCCGGTGGGAAGGACGTGGTTTGGCCCGGCGACATAATCGCCAATCGCTTCCGGCGTCATTCGGCCGAGAAAAACGGAACCGGCGTGGCGGATCGCGTCCATCAGCGGCTCAGGATTGTCGACCGAAAGCTGGACGTGCTCTGCGGCCAGCGCATTCGCGAGGGCAGGGGCTTCATCCAGGCTGGCGACTTCGATGATAACGCCGTGGCTTTCCCAGCTTTCGCTGGCGACACGGGCGGTCGGGAGCATGGACAGTTCCACGCCGACCCGGTCGGCAACGCGATCAGCAAAGAGCGGATCGTCGGTGATGAGGATCGATTGCGCGTCGGGATCGTGCTCGGCCTGGCTGAGCAGGTCCACGGCGGTCCATTCCGGGTCGTTCTTGCCATCAGCGATCAGCAGGATCTCGCTGGGTCCCGCGACCATGTCGATGCCGACCACCCCGTAAAGCTGGCGCTTGGCTTCGGCCACCCAAGCGTTGCCGGGGCCGGTGATGACGTCGACCGGGCGGATGCGGCCGGTGCCATAGGCGAGGGCGCCTACGGCCTGTGCGCCGCCTATGCGCCAGATTTCACTCACTCCGGCGAGGTGCGCCGCTGCCAGCACCAGGTCGTTGATCTTGCCGCCCGGCGTGGGGGTGACGATCACCAGCCGCTCCACACCGGCAACCTTGGCCGGGATAGCGTTCATCAGCAGGGACGAGGGATAGGCAGCCCTTCCGCCCGGCACGTAGAGCCCAGCGGCATCGACTGGCCGCCAGCGAGCGCCAAGACGGACGCCGGTTTCGTCAGTGAAGTCGCGGTCGGGGGGCAACTGCGCTTCGTGGAAGGTGCGGATACGCTCTGCAGCCAGTTCCAGGGCCGCGCGCAATTCGGGCTTGAGCGCCTCAAAGGCTTCGTGGCAGGCCGCGGCGTCGATGCGCCAATCGGCATCCGATGCGAGGGCGTGGCGGTCAAAGCGCTCGGTATATTCGATCAGCGCCCCGTCACCGCGATTGCGCACGTCATCAAGGATCAGCGAAACGTCGCGCGCGACATCGTCTTCGCTCTCGCGCCGATCACGAACGAGGCGCTGGAATGCGGTCTTGAAACCGGCATCGCGGGTGTTGAGCCGCAGCATCAGGACGCCTGCCTTTCCGAAACCAGTGCACGGAAACGCTCCACCAGTGCGGCAACGCGTTCGTCGGTCTTAAGCGCGGCCCGATTGACGATGAGGCGGGCGGAGACCTGCAGGATCACGCTCGTTTCTTCCAGCCCGTTGTCCTTCAGCGTCCGGCCAGTCGAAACGAGATCGACGATCCGGCTGGCAAGGCCAAGGCCGGGGGCGAGTTCCATCGCGCCGTTGAGCTTCACGACTTCGGCCTGCACGCCCAATTGTTCAAAGTGGCGGCGGGTGAGGCTGGGGTACTTGCTGGCGACGCGCAGGTGGCTGCTGCTGCCCGTAACGCGCTGCCCGGCTGGTTCTGCCACCGAGAGACGGCAATGACCGATGTTCAGGTCTACGGGCGCGTAGAGGTCGGAATAGGCGAATTCCTCAACTACGTCGGAACCGACGATACCCGCCTGTGCTGCCCCATGCGCAACGAAGGTCGCGACGTCGAAAGCCCGGACGCGGATGATCCTTGCGTCAGAGCCTTCACAGGCGAAGGAGAGTGCGCGGCTGCTCTTGTCGTGGAACTCTGCTTCGGGCACCACTCCGGCGCGCGCCATCAATGGCAGCGCCTCATCAAGGATGCGGCCTTTCGGCACGGCGAAGGTCAGCGGTCTGGTCATGGCTGGCGGGCATTAGTGCCCAAGCGGTGAAAGGGCAACATGAAGCACGATGGATTCGGCGGCACGGTGCGAGAGGCCTACGCTAATCAGGTTGCATATTGCCGCAACAATGACGCGACGGTGACGGCGCGGATCGTTGACGGGATCGCTGGCCTGCTGGATGATCCGGAGCCCGGCTCCTTCATTGTGCGTATCCGCGACTGGCAAGGAAAGGCACTGGCGGATGCCGTGCCGCTGCGGTCGGCTGGTGGGCTGCACGCGCTGCATCTGTCGGGGCGGGCGCCGGAGCTTGCGCCGCTTTATTCGGGCAAACCGGCGGACGATCTGGCAGTGTTGCGCGATGTTATCCGGCACCATGAGGCGTTTTTGATGGCGTGCCTCGACGGGCCGCCGCAGACCAACGAGGCTGGACGATCCTCAAACTTCATCGCGGCGATGTTGTGGCTGGCCGGGCAGGGCCTGGCGCCGCGTTTCGAGTGCCTCGAGATCGGATCGAGCGCCGGGATCAACCTGATGATCGACCGTTACCGCTATGATCTTGGCGGTGTGGTGGTCGGGCCAAGGAAGCCGGTGATGGACTTCGTACCTGAGTGGCGTGGGGCGCCACCACCCAACGTGCCCATTGATATTTTATCGTTGAAGGGATGTGACGTCGCTCCGCTCGATCTGGCGGATCCGGAGCAGGCGTTGCGACTGAAGTCGTATGTCTGGCCGGAACATGGTGTGCGCTTTGAACGGATCGAGGCGGCCATTGCTGCTGCTTCCCAAAAGGCGCCGGACCTGGTGAAAATGAATGCCGCCGATTTCGTGGAGCAGCAACTTGCCATGCCGCAGGCTGAGGGGACGACGCGTATCCTGATGCATTCCATCGTCTGGCAGTATGTGCCCGAGGACCAGCAGGAGCGCATTACCGCCGCGATGGAAGCGCATGGGGGGCAGGCAAGCCCTGGCAAGGCGCTCGCATGGATTGCGCTAGAGGCGAACAGGACGCTTCTGCAACACGGCCTGACCGTCCGCTACTGGCCCGGTGGCGAGGAGCCGAGGCTTATTGCCGCAGCACATGCCCATGGTGCGTGGGTGGAGTGGCTGGTCTAGCTACCGCTCGCCTTTCGGCGATGCTTGGCGAGCCGCCACTCGGTCCAACGCCTCGTCACGCGGCCCAACCACCAGCCCCGCTGTTCCATGCGATCTACCCAACCGCCGTGATAGCTGCCCCATTCCCACAGCGCGACAAGGCCGAAGGTAACGGTCACGCCCATGTAGAGGTACAGCGTCGGCGGATGTGCGATCCAGCCCCATAGAACAAGGGCCCCGACCAGCCAAAGGCCCATGATATGCGAAAGCGGGTACCAGTTGTTGCCGCTGCTGATCCGCTTGAAGCTCATGGTGCCGAACAGGAACAGGGCCATGCCGCTTGCCGTCACCAACAGGAAATCGCCGTGCACCGGCTCGAGCGGATGGGCGAGGGTCAGTTCGTCGGCGACCGCGATCAGGATGATCCCGGCCACGATGGGTATGTGCCAATAAGTGAAGGCATTGCGGCCAATGATTCCGGGGGTTGGGTGATGCTCGATATGTTCGGCGCCCCGTTTCGCGCCGACGTCGAAGTAGACCCACCACATGGCGAAGGAACCCAGGAACGCCGTGAGGAAGGCCGCGATGGTTTCTGGCCCGATGGGCAGCTTGCCAAATGTCGCGCCGGTGATCAGCACGCCTTCGCCCAGCGCGATGATGATGAACAGGGCGGTGCGCTCAGCCATGTGGCCGCCGGCTATGGCCCAGTCCTCTACCGTTGAACGGCCAAGCCCCGGTACGCGGTAATAGTTGATCGGGCCGAGAAGCTCGATAACCAGTGCGCCTCCCCACAACAGCATCCGCGAATGAGGGTCATTGATGATGCCGCCCGCTATCCAGAGGGGTGCCGATGCGCAGAACCAGATGGTAATGCGCGTCATGCTCTTTTTTGCGCCGCGCCGCCATTCGCCCAATGCGCGCGCGACATAGAGCGACCGGCCGACCTGCACCGCGACATAGGCGATCGCGAAATACAGCCCGTTCTTGCCGAAGGCATTGGGTATCGTGCTCGACATCACCAAGCCGCCGATCATCAGGGCCCCCAGCATAAGGCGGTTGGCTGCGCGGTCCGGGTCCACCCAGTTGGTCGCCCATGTGGTGTAGATCCACGCCCACCACACTGCGAGGAACAGGATCAGCGTCTGCAGCGCGCCTTCCCAGTTCAGGTGCTCCAGCAGGTTGTGCGAAAGCTGGGTGATCGCGAAGACGTATACGAGATCGAAGAAAAGCTCGATATAGCCGACCGGCGCGTGGCCGTGTTCGGCCGGGCGCCGGAGCAGCGGATGGACTGCCGCCTCGGAACTCACGGATAGTTCACGATCTTGGGCTTACCCTCTGGAAGGGGAATGAACTCCACCTCATCGCCCGGCACCTTGGGAAAATTGCCTTCGCGCCAGTCGGAGGCGGCTTGATGGAGACGGTCAAGGGAGGAGCTGACGAAGTTCCACCAGACCATCCGCTTGGTAGCAAAAGCCTCGCCGCCAAGCAGCATGATGCGCCCACCGGATGAGGAGGACAGTTTCATCGCCGCGCCGGGGGCCAGCACATAGAGCTGGTACAGTTCCAGACCGGTTCCATCCAGCTGGGCCTCACCGCCGACTACCATGACTGCTCGCTCGTCCGCCTCGGCGTCGATGGGGATTGAGCTGCCCGGCGCCAGAACGATCTCGGCATAAATGGTAGCGGCAAATTGCGTGGTTGGCGCTGATGCACCCCACAGCGAACCCATGATGACGCGTGCCATGGCGCCGTGGGCCTCGACCAGCGGAAGATCGGTGCGGCCCTCGAATGCCGGATCGATCTCCTCGCGTCCGTCGGGGAGGGCGAGCCATGTCTGCATACCGTAGAGGCGCGGACCACCGGGGCGCTCGCTTTCAGGGCTGCGCTCGGAATGGACGATGCCGCGCCCGGCGGTCATCAGGTTGACCTGTCCCGGCCGGATCGTCGCGAATGTGCCAAGACTGTCGCGGTGGTCTATCGCGCCCTCGAACAGCCAGGTGACCGTGGCGAGGTTGATGTGCGGATGCGGGCGCACGTCCATCGCCTCGCCCGGAGCCATTTGCGAAGGGCCGAACTCATCGACGAAGATGAATGGGCCCACCATCGTCCGGCCGGGTGAGGGCAGGGCCCTCCGCACCTTGAAAGCGCCAAGGTCATGGGTGACGGGCGTAATGGTCTGGATGATGCTCATGTCATTCTCCCGGCACGGATGCCTTGATGGCGAGGGCGTGGACGCGCTGGCCCGGAATGTCGCCCAGAGCGCGGTTGACCATGCGTTGTCGTTCCAGCCGCGACTTACCTGCGAAGGCTTCGCTTTCGATCTCAACCGTGAAGTGCGATTCGTCGCTGCCGTCATCACCCATGTGGCCGCGATGCTTGGCGCTGTCGTTGATGACCTCCAGCCGCGAGGGCGCAAAGGCTGCGGTGAGGAGATCGGTCATCTCCCGGGCGACTGGTCCTGTCATCTTGGCTCCTTGGTCTTCCATTTTAGCGTTACTGTTGCCATGTGACAGCCGGTGAGACACGACCGTTTTCATGGCAGGTATGATTCCCGCGGCCGGCAGTGCGATATGCCCGGCTGCGTGGCTGCTGGTGAGTTTCGTGCGCCCGGAGCGCGGCAATCAGGGTTTGATGGTCCGGGCGATTATCGGTGGTTCTGCCTCGATCATGTGCGTGACTTCAACTCTGGCTACGACTTTTTCGAGGGTATGACATCCGAAGAAATACTGCGTGCTCAATCCCCTGTCAGCGGTTGGGAGCAGGAAGTCCGTGCATTCCGTCCGACGGCGGGCATCGATTCCGCGCCGCGCTGGGCTGATTTCGCCGATCCACTGGAGGCTATTTCCGGGCGGGCCCGGGCTCGCCGTCCCGCCGAGCGGAAGGACGGGAGGTCAGTTGCACCCGATGAGCGTCGCGCCTTGGATACGCTGGGCCTAGGGCTTGACGCAGACCGCCGCGAACTGCGCGAGCGCTATTCCCAGCTTGTCCGAAAGTACCATCCCGATCGCAACGGCGGCGACCGCAGTTACGAGGCGCGGCTGCAGGCGGTAGTCGAGGCATATCAGCTTCTGCGGCGGGCAGTGGCCTTCGCCTGATCAGCTCATCAAGGCCTTCATGCGCGTAGCCCCTTCAGGCCCGTACAGTCGGGGAATATCCCTTCCGGAGTAGAACCCGGCAAACTGCTCTGCGCCTTCCGGGATGATCACCCAATCCTGTTGGCTGTCAGTGTAGATGTGGACATCTGGCGGACAGCAAGCCGGATTGTCCAAGGTGCCGACGCGTATGAAACTGGCCTTTGCCCCGGGGCCGATGTGGTAGTGGCTCCAGACCGCGACCCGGCACGTGGGGCAGCGCAGGATGGTTTGCCCCTTTCCACTGGCGGAAGGCATCTTGAAAGGTTCGGGCGCTTCGCCCAGCAGTTCGACCTTGTCAGCTTCGATCACTGCGTTGAGCGCGAAGGCAGTACCAGTCTCCCGCTGGCACCACGTGCAATGACAGCAATGCACAACGAAAGGCGCGTCGAGCAGGCGGTAACGAACCTTGCCGCAAGTGCAGCCGCCTTCGCTGCCGCTGCTCATGCGCCCTCGCAAAGCGCCTTGAGCTGATCAGCGCAGACGCCCCATCCTTCCACGAAACCCATTTCCTCGTGCTGCTTGCAGGCTTCCTCGGTCCAGTGACGGGCTGTCGCGGTGTAGCGGGTGCCGTTGCCTTCGGGCGCGATTTCCCAGATGCCGATCATGAAGGGTCCTGACGGCTGAAGATCACCCGTCACCGCGTCAGTGCTGGCAAACCGCTTCCCTTCATCCCACGCGACGAAAATGCCTTCCTGTAGAGCCTCTTCGCCGTCCGGGCCGCGGAACATCATGGAGGACTTGCCGCCCGCGCGATTATCCTGCTCGATGATTTCGGCGCGCCATGGCTTTGGGCACCACCATTCTTCCTGCCGCCTGGTCATGACGTCCCAGACCTTGGTGGGTGGCGCGTCGATAAGACGAGTGACGGAAAGTTCGTTAGGCATGGGTGATTTCCTTTCAATCGCGATCGGGGGCGCCGATCGGGAAGAACGGGCGATAGGGGCGAGCGTCATCGACGCAGCGTTTTACCGGTGGCAGGGCCAGGAGATGTGAGCGCCACCGCTTGAGACGGGGAAACTCGTCGGTGATTTCGTGGACCCAGTCGGAATAGAACAGCGAAGGGGCAGCGGCGCACTCAATGAGCGTGATCTGGCCCATCGCGGGATAGAACTGCAGCCAGTCTTCCAACCACGCATAGGTGCGCGTCAATCGCTCACGCACTTCTGCGATGATGGATTGATCGGGGTTTTCCGGGTCGCGGAGGTACTGATCCACGATCACCTGCATCGTGTTCATCACGTAGTTGTCGAACACCCGATCCAGCATCCGCGTGCCGATGGCGGCGTCAGGATCCGAGGGCAGCAGCATCTCGGGCCCCGGATAGTGCAGGTGCAGATATTCGATGATCGAGGTTGCCTCGAAGATCAGGTGCTCGCCATCGGAAAGGACTGGGAACTTGCCGTGTGGCCCGGCGCCCTGCACCACCGCGACATTGGCGGGGTGATCCGCGTCAACGATGTGAAAATCGAAATCCGTCCCGTTGGCATAGAGCGGGATCAGCGCCTTCCACGTGTAGGAGGAAAAAGGGTGGCCATATAGGGCGAGCGTTTTTGTCTTGTCGGTCAAAGCTCGGATTCCTCTCCGTAAGGCTTTGTAATTGCTTCCAGCAGATGGCCGTCCGGATCTTCGAAGTAAACTCCGCGTCCGCCAAAATGGTGGTTTATTTCGCCCGGCTTGCTTCGCGCTGGATCGGCCCAGTAGGTGAGATTGCGGGAATTGATCCGATCCATCACCGCGTCGAACTCTGCCTCGTCGACAAGGAAGGCATAATGCTGCCGCGAAATGTCGCCCTGCTTTTCCATGAAATCGAGCGAAACGCCGTTGGCCGCTTGCACCACCACGAAATGCATCCACGGCTTGGGCTCGGGCAGGCCCAGCATTTCGCTCATGAAGGCAGACGATCGCGCCTTGTCATGGCACCAGACGATGGTGTGGTTGAGCTGGGTGGCCATCGCACATCATCCTTTTCGGGCAGCCTCGATCGTCGCGACGTCGATCTTCTTCATCTTCATCATGGCTTCGAACACCCGCTTGCGGACGGTGGGGTTAGGGTCGGACATCCCGTCAGAAAGGACGCGGGGCGTGATCTGCCAGGAGATGTTCCAGCGGTCCTTGCACCAGCCGCACTGGCTTTCCTGTCCGCCATTGCCGACGATGGCATTCCAATAGCGGTCCGTTTCTTCCTGGCTGTCAGTCGCGACCTGGAACGAGAAGGCCTCGCTGTGCTTGAAGTGCGGACCGCCGTTCAGGCCGATGCAGGGGATGCCCATGACGGTGAAGTCCACGGTCAGAACATCGCCCTCTGAGCCATCGGGATAGTCGCTGGGCGCCTTGTGGACGCCGGTAACCCGCGTGTCAGGGAAGGTTTCGGCATAGAACTGCGCCGCCTCTTCCGCTCCGCCTTCGTACCAAAGGCAGATAAGGTTCTTGGAGGTCACTTTCGCATCTCCCCAATCAGTGTGTTGTCGATCGCCTTCGCGGCTTTGTACGCGGGGCGTTCCTGCAGTCGCTCCGCATAGGCGACGAAGGGCAGAAGCGGCGGAATGGTCCCGAAAGTCAGGCCCCAGTCAATCTGGCTGCCGACATAGACATCGGCCATGGTGAAGCGATTGCCGCAGACATAGTTCCTGTCGGCCAGGTGCTGCTCCAGGGTCGCCATGGTACGGTCGAAGCTGCCGAACCCGGCCATGCCCTGCTGGTCCGGATTTGGCTCGCACTTGAGGTGGCGCGACAATATCGCTTGCTCCACCGGCCCGGCTGCGAAGAACAACCAACGGAAGTAATCTGCCATTTCGGCATCGCCCGGAAGCAGGCCGACTTCGGGCTGCATCTCGGCCAGATAGTGGCAGATGGCCGCGCACTCGGTGATTACCCTGTCACCAGCAACGTAGTGGTGGATCAGGGTCGGCACCTTGCCCATCGGATTGGCGTCGATGAAGGCCGCTGGCTTGTCCGCCCAGTTAACAAGCACCTGCTCATAGCTTGCCCCCACTTCGTGAAGGGCCCAACGGGCGATCTGCCCGCGCGACATGGGGTTTGTGTAAAAAGTGTAGTCCGCCATGCCTCAGCCCTTCTTCGATCCAACCAGTGAGAACGGAGCGCCCTGCGGGTCGATGCCGTTGATAACCCAGTCGCCGCCGGGCACTTCCATCGGTCCCATCAGCACCTGTCCGCCGCCGGACTTTACTGACCCAGTAGCAGTGTCGATGTCGCCGACGTGAATGTAATAGTTCCAGCCGCCAAATGGCATTTCATCGGGCTTGCGCATCACTGCGCCGATCATCTGGCCGCCGTGATCGATGAAGTCATAGTTGCCCATGTCGCCCATCGGCATGGACTCGTTGAACTCAAAGCCGAAGTGCCTGGAGTAAAAGGCCTTTGCGCCTTCAGGGTCCGGCGTCAGAAGTTCGTTCCACGATACGTGCTGGGCCTTGGTGCGGTTGTAGGCATCGCTGCCTTCGCCCTCTTTGCCCTCTGGCGGCGTCGGGGTCATGATGTAGATCGGCACGCCCTGGGGGTCGGCAATCATGGCGATGCGGCCCGCGCCGGGTACGTCGAACGCAGGCATCAGCAGCTTGCCGCCTTCCGCCTGTATCTTTGCCGCCTCCGCATCGACATCGGCGACATAGAGGTAGCCCAGCCAGCAGGGCCGTCCGCCATTGGCGCACATTTCCGGGGTCAGTTTCAGAACCCCGCCAGTGAACCCGCCATCGCTGCGCTTTATGTGGCGGTAATCCATATCCGGATTGTCGGCTTGCGACTCCCCGGCAATGCTCCAGCCGACGACGCTGTCATAGAATGACTTGGCGCCTGCAGGATCGGTGGTGAGCAGTTCATACCAGATGAAACTTCCGATCGGATTGCCCATCGTCACTCTCCCAGTTGCACGACGGGCCTGAAGCCGCCGTAGACCATGCGCTGCGGATCGAAGGGCATTTCGCCTTCGGGTTGCGTCATGCGCTCGTCCTTCATCATCTTCTGGGCCGCTTCGTCGCAGACTTCGCGAGATGGCCATTCCATGAAGGAGAAGACAACCTTTTCGTCGGCAGTGGCTTTTACCGCCCGGCGGAAGTCTGTCACCTTGCCTTCCGGCACATCGTCATCCCATGCCTCCACCACGCGCAGCGCACCGTATTCGTGGAACATGTCCCATACGTCGGCTGCCATCTTGCGATATTCCTCGCGCTTGTCGGCGCGGACCGGGACGATGAAGCCCTGGACATAGCTGTCTGGCCGACCTTCGCCTTTCTCCACGATAGGGACGAAGCCGCCAAAGATCATGCGCTTACCGTCGAACGGGGGAGGGTTCTTCTCTGGATTGAAGCGCTCATCGGTCTTCGTGATCTCGTCCATGTTGTTGTACATGCGATCACGGGTTTCCTTATCGCCCCATTCTATCCAGCTGAAGATGACCGATTCCCCTTCCTTGGCGTCGACGGCACCGAAGAAGTCGGTGGTCTTCCCATGCGGAACATCTTCCCCCCAGCATTCGAGGATGCGCTTGGCGCCCCGATCCATGAAAGCACCGTCGCCAAGATTGGCGTGCTGGATGAATTTGTCCTTGTTTTCAGTCGGAACGGCAATGACGAAGCCATCGATGTAGGCCATCTTCACTCTCCTGTTACGCTGTGGCGGGTAGTTTGAACCCCGCCATCTGGTCGGCAAGCGCCTGTTTGAAAGCCGGGCGCTGTTCTCCCCGCGCCTGATAGGCGGCAAGGGTAGGGTACCCTGCAACGATGCTGGTGTGGCGAATGTTCCGAAGAACAGTGACCATCATGATGTCGGCAATCGAAAAGCGGCCCGTCAGCCACTCCT
>JBEVKC010000114.1:0-4105 GCA_040509895.1 Novosphingobium sp.
TCGGCAACATCACTCAGTAAAGAGGCCCGCGACCCGTAGCCGGCCGCGTCAGCCCGACGTAGTTGCTCGCCGGCACATGACCGTGCCGACGAGGAACTGCTGCTGATGATCGACATCTTCACTAGCGCGACGGGCTCAAGACAGGGGGCCGCTTATCCGCTCGACGAGACCGACGGACGGGTTGCGAAACGCCACAAAGGATGAACGCACTGATCCATCCGCCGGATTTGCTCCGCAAGCTGTCGAAGAAGATAGATCAGCGACGCGGGGTCCAACTTTCACCCCAGGAACTCGACCTTCTTGTCGACTGCGGGGCGTACGCGGCGCTTTCAAATGCCGCGACCGATTTTCAGGTGAGTCAATGCCGAGAACGAAGCGCCAGAAGCCGCACTATCAGCGCGGTCCCTTCGCCCTCTACGCCAGAGAGGGGCGCAACCTCGAAATCGTCTGGTATGATGAAGTTGCCAAACGTGAACGAAGCACTAGCGCGGGCACAAGCGATGTTGGGCAGGGACGCCTAGCCCTCGACAGGAAATACCTGGAAGCGCACGGCGCATACTTCTGTACACGGTGCGGACAGCAGACCGATGGTGACGCTGCCATGCTGCTGCTCAGCGCGATAACCGATTACATGCTCAAGAACGAAGGGCAGACCGGCTATATCCGATCCACCAAGCCACGGCTCGCCAAGGTAATCGAATACGTCGCCGCAACCGATCCAGCCGTTACCGTGCCGGCAATTAATGAGGTTTGGGTTGAGGGTTTCCGCGAGTGGCTGCTTGCTCAACCGGTCATCAAAGGCAGCACAACGAAGGCCCGGTCAGTCGGTGGGGTTGAAGGCAGCGTTCTCCAGCTCGCCGCAGCCATCAATTCAATCAAGGGACACCAGGCACAGTTCAAAACACGCTCGGTCAAGAATCTAGCGAATTCGCCGGTCTATCGCGCCGCCATCGACATGCTTGCCGCCATGTTCCGCTTCTGCCTCTCCCCGGAACCAAAACCAAAGCAGCGGTGGTCGCCGAACGTCGCGCAGAAGATCGTGGAAAGCCGCATCAACCTGCTGCGTTATCTTCGCGCCGCTGTGGCCACTTGGGCAAGGCCTGATGCAATCTATGACCTGCGCTCCAAGGGGCAATGGCACAGCACGCCGGGCGTGTTGAACCTGAACCAAGCAAACCGGGTCCAGACCAAGAAACATCGGCCCACCATTCCAGTGGCCCGCCAATTCAGGCCGTGGCTCGATGAGGCGATAGGCCGCGCCAATTACTTGCCAGTCACAACAATTAATCATGGGTGGGAGGCAATGCGCCGCGAGCTTGGGTTGCCGCGGGATGGCGAAGCGGGGATCAAGCTCGTTCGCCGCAGCGTTTCAACCATCTGCCGCCGCATCATCGGTGAGGCGAATTGGGTGCAGGGCAAATTGATGCTTGGCCATGTGAAGGCCGAAATTTCCGACATTTACGCCATCCCTGATCCGGCGAATCTCGGCCTTGCCCTGGCGGCAACGGAGCAGGTGATAGACGAGATCGAAAAGCGCGTTCCAGGGGCATTTACCGCAGGTTTACCGCAGTCAGGTTTTGCCAACGATCAGCTAAGGGTGGTATAAGTGCTTGAACTTTATTGCCTAAGCGATGGAGCGGGTGAGGGGAATCGAACCCCCGTATTCAGCTTGGGAAGCTGCTGCTCTACCATTGAGCTACACCCGCAAAATCAGGCTTGGGGCCGATTTCGGGCCTTTGGCCGACAGCACACGATGTGCCCTGTCCCGAAGGCGCCCGCCGATTGCCACAAGCTTGGGTCATTGGTCAACGCGGCATTATGCCAATGTGCGGCTTGGCTCGCCATCGCTGCGGTCTGGGGCTTGACGCGGCCGGCATGGCCATGATGGTGACTAATGCGTGTCCGGTATGTGACAATAAAGGGACATTCTGTCACAAGGCCCACCGGTTTCCGTAAGTGGGTGTCTTTCCCGATGACGACTCGCATTGGCGCTGCTAACGGCCTGCCGCCTGATGCCTGAGTAAAGCCCGAGTTCCGGGGGGAGACTGTTCCATTCGCCAGATTGCTGCCTTGCCTTACCGTACCGACGGAATTGGGGCGGACGCGTCCGTGCGTGTGCTGCTGGTCACCTCACGGGGGACCGGGCGCTGGGTGATTCCCAAGGGCAACGGTGTGTCCGGTCTTTCGGCCCACGCGTCCGCCGCTCTTGAGGCAGAGGAAGAGGCTGGCGTGCGGGGTCTGGTCTGCCCGGTGCCGCTGGGCTCCTATCGCTACCGCAAGTTGCGGCGCAGCGGCGCTTCCCTGATGCTCGACGTTGACGTGTTCCCCCTTTCGGTCACCGAGGAGCTTTCGGGCTGGAAAGAGCAGGCGCAACGCGAACGCCGCTGGTTCACCCTCTCCGAAGCCGCCACCAAGGTGGACGAGCCTGACCTGCGCGAACTTATCCGCTCTTTCAGTTTACGCGAATTCGAGGCTGCGGCCCGGCGCAACGGCATGCTTGCCACGGTTGCGAAGAAATCGAGGATTTCCGATATGTCTTCTTGGTTCCAGCGCCTGTTGCCCAAGCAGGGCAATTTCTTTGAAATGTTCGAAGACCACGCCAACGCCATTGTTGCCGGTGCCGATGCGCTTGCCCGGCTGCTGCAGGGCATAGGCTCCCCCGAAGAGCATATCCGTGAGGTGATCGAGCGTGAGAACGATGGCGATGCCATCATCCGCGAAGTGCTCCGCACGGTGCGCGTTACCTTCCTGACGCCGTTTGACCGTAGCGCGATCACCAGCCTGATCGGCTCGATGGACGATTCCATTGATGAGATGCAGGCCGCTGTGCAGGCCATCGACTTGTACGAAGTCCATGAATTCGAGCAGGAAATGAAGGACATGGCGGCGATCATCGTCGATGCCGCCCGCCTGACCGCCGAAGCCATGCCGCTGCTGCGCGATGTGGCCGCCAACGCCACCCGCCTGCACGAACTGACCGAGCGGCTGGTGCGCATGGAAAACCACGCGGACGAGGTTCACCGCGCCGGCCTGAAGCGCGCTTTCCTGCTGCACGGCCAGACGAACACCATCCAGTTCATCGTCCAGCGTGAAATCTACAAGCACCTGGAACAGATCGTCGACGCCTTTGAGGATGTCGCCAACGAAATCGACGGCATCGTGATCGATCACGCCTAAGAGTCAGGACAGAATCTAATGCACGAGCTTGCCTTTCCCCTGCTCGTCGGGCTGATCGTCATTGCGCTGGCGTTCGACTTCCTGAACGGGCTGCACGATGCCGCCAATTCCATCGCGACGGTGGTTTCTACCCGGCTGCTGAAGCCCGTGCAGGCGGTGGTCTTTGCCGCAGCCTTCAATTTCGCCGCCTATTTCCTCACCATAGCATTCCCCGCGCTGCACAAGGTTGCGGAAACCATCGGTGCGGGCCTGATCGCCAAGGACCTTGTCACGCCGGCAGTTGTCTTCGGCGCATTGGTGGGCGCGATGTTCTGGAACGTGGTGACGTGGCTGAAGGGCATTCCTTCATCATCAAGCCACGCGCTGGTCGGCGGACTGGTCGGTGCGGGCGTCGCCCATGCCGGGATGAGCGGCATCCAATGGGGTGGGCTCAACAAGACGCTGGTCGCCATCGTGCTGTCGCCGATGCTGGGCATGATGCTGTCCATGCTGATCATGCTGGTGACGAGCTGGCTTTTCGCTCGCGCCTCAAGCCGGCGGGCGGAAAAGTCCTTCCGGGTGCTGCACCTGATGTCGTCCGCTACCTACTCGCTCAGCCACGGGCTCAACGATGCACAGAAGACTATGGGCATCATCACCGTGCTGCTGTTCTCGACCGGCTACCTTGAGGGTGAGTTCGAGGTGCCGCACTGGGTGGCGATCAGCTGCTACATCGCCATGGCCGCTGGCACGATGGCGGGCGGCTGGAAGATCATCGAAACGATGGGATCGCGCATCACCAAGCTGTCGCACCACCAGGGCTTCAGCGCATCGCTGGGCGGGACGATCGTCGTGTTCACGGCATCGCTGCTGGGCATCCCGGTATCGACCACGCACACCATCACCGGCTGCGTAATCGGTGCGGGCACGGCCAAGCGCGCCTCTGCCG
>JBEVKC010000115.1:0-17866 GCA_040509895.1 Novosphingobium sp.
GTCACTCGCGATGTCGGCAATTTCCCGGCCCAGGACACGCTTGACTTGATGCGCCTGATGGATCGCACCAAGAGCTACTCGGAAGAGCGTGACTACATTCGCTACATTGAAACAGCCGACGCGCGCCGCCTACCCAATGAAACGCTTAAGGTGATCAACGCCGGTCTGGCCTCGGGCAAGCTGCGACAGGATGCATTCGTCACCGAACAGAAGAACATCGCAAGCGGTAAGCTTTCCTCCGATCGCGCTTCGCTTCCGGCTCAGGAGAAAACCGCCCGCTCCTCCTCCGACGCGGCCACGGTGGTTGGCATTGCCGACGCCTTCCTGAGCTATGACGAGCCTGCAAAGGCTGAAGAGCTCTACACATTGGCACTTGGCAAGGCGGGTGTTGACGCAGGTCGTGCCACGACCCGCTTGGGCATCGCGCAGGTCGATCAGGGAAAGTACGCAGAGGCGCAGGCGACCTTTACAAAGGTCCAGGGGCCGCGTCAGCCGATTGCAGGGCTCTGGAGCGTATATGCCCAGCAGAAGGCTGCCGGTAAGTAATTGGTCAGCGGAGCGGCGCGTTCCCGCGCTGTCCCGCTGACAACAAGATCAGGGCGGCGGGAAACTGCCGCCCTTTTCTATTTGTCAGTCTGCGGGCTGAATTCGCCGGTTTCTTCGTCGAGGACGTGGAGTTGCCCGTCGGCGATAGCAAAGAATGCCCCGCGCAATTTCAGTTCGCCATCGCGTTCCTTGCGGCGGACGCATGGGAACGTTCGCAGATTCTGCAAGCTCACCTTGACGCCGGCTTGTTCCATGGCCCGTTCGGCATCGCGGCCTTCGGTCCCAAGTTGCGAAACGATGGGTTCGCGCACGGAATCCAGCATCCTGATCCATTCGGCGATGAAACCGCCTTCACCGGGCTCGGTGCCATGCAGTTCCTGTGTCAGCGCCGCCTTGCACCCGCCGCACTTGCCGTGGCCCATCACTAGGATTTCTTTGACCTTCAGCACCTGAACGGCGAACTCCAGGGCCGCGGAAACACCATGATGTCCCGGGTTGGTTTCGAAGGGAGGCACAAGCGCCGCAACGTTGCGCACGACGAAGATCTCACCCGGGTCCACGTCGAAGATTTGGGATGGATCGACCCGGCTATCCGAACAGGCGATCACCATGACTTCGGGCTGCTGCCCCTCACGTAGGACCTGCCATCGTTCGCGATTCGGGCTCCAGCTTGTTTCACGAAACCGATGGTAGCCTTCAAGCAGGCGGTCGAACACTGGGGAGCGCGTATGGTTCATGGGCCGCTACATGGACATGTGGATTGGGTCTGGCAACCCGTTGCGCTTCCGCCTATCTGGGCCGCATGAACGATCTCTCCAACCCGCCGCAGCGCCAACGCAAGCCTAAATGGATTCGCGTAAAGGCACCGACGTCGCGTGCCTATGGCGAAACGCGCGACCTGATGCGGAGCCTGAAGCTCAACACCGTCTGCGAAGAAGCGGCTTGTCCGAACATTGGCGAGTGCTGGACCAAAAAGCACGCGACAGTGATGATCCTGGGGGATGTCTGCACTCGTGCCTGCGCCTTTTGCAACGTCAAGACCGGAATGCCGCGCGCCGTCGATCGCGATGAGCCCGAACATGTTGCCGAGGCAGCAGCCAAGCTGGGCCTTGAACATATCGTCATCACCTCGGTTGACCGCGACGACCTGCCAGACGGTGGTGCGAGCCAGTTCGTAAAGGTGATCGAGGCACTTCGCCGCACAACACCACAAACGACCATCGAAATCCTTACGCCGGACTTCCGGAACAAAATGCAGCCCGCAGTCGAAGCGATCTGCGCCGCGCGGCCGGACGTCTATAACCACAACCTCGAAACCGTGCCTCGGCTCTATCCGACCATTCGGCCAGGTGCACGCTACTATGCCTCGCTGCGCTTGCTGGAGCAGGTAAAGCGCCACGATCCGTCGATCTTCACCAAGTCCGGCATCATGCTTGGTCTGGGAGAACAGCGTCTGGAAGTTCATCAAGTGATGGACGACATGCGCTGTGCTGACATCGACTTCCTGACGATGGGCCAATACCTGCAGCCGACGCCCAAGCATGCAAAGGTCATCGAATTCGTCACGCCTGATGCTTTTGGCGCATATGGCGCCATTGCACGCGCCAAGGGCTTCCTGCAGGTGGCGTCGAGCCCGCTGACGCGGTCGAGCTATCATGCTGGCGACGACTTCCGCCAGATGCGGGCCACACGCGAAGCCCAGTTGGCAAAGGGGCGCTGATGCCCGGCATCCATGAGATCCGGCGCCTCCCATACAGTGCCGAGCAAATGTACGAACTGGTGGCGGACGTTGGCCGCTATCCGGATTTCCTGCCCTGGATCGTTGCCACTCGTGTGAAATCCGACAGCGAGACCGAAATGGTTGCCGACATGCTGGTGGGCTTCAATGCGCTGCGAGAGAAGTTCACGTCACGGGTTGTGAAACGCCGTCCCGAGGAAATCCGCGTCCATTATGTTGATGGTCCACTACGCGACCTGGATAACTTTTGGCTGTTCCGCCCGCTTGGAGCAGACAGCTGCGAGGTAGAGTTCAGCGTCAATTTTACCTTCCGCAATATCCTGTTTGAAAAGCTGGCCGGTCAATATTTTGACCGTGCTTTCCGCAAGATGGTTGCAGCTTTTGAGACGCGCGCTGAAGACCTTTATGGAAGCAGCAATTCCAGCGCAACCAGCGCGGCCTGACGACGGACGGTCGCGCGGTTTGTTGCATCGAGGAAGCGCTCCTCAGCATTGACTTCGTCATTGTCCCGCAAGGCGCATGCGAAGACCACCGTGCCGACCGGCTTCTGTTTTGAGCCACCCTCCGGACCCGCGATTCCACTGATCGCAACGGCAATATCGGCGTGACTGTGTTTAAGTGCGCCTTGGGCCATCGCCCATGCCGTGGCGACCGAAACAGCGCCAAACGCGTCGATCAGATCGGGTGGAACGCCCAGCGTTTCCTGCTTTGCTTCGTTCGAATAGGTCACAAAACCACGGTCGAGCACCGCTGACGAGCCTGGGATTTCAGTCAGGGCCGCGCTCACCAGTCCGCCCGTGCAGCTTTCGGCCAAGGCTATCTTTCGGCCAATGGCAGCATTGGCCTTGACCACCCGCCTTGCGAGCGAAACGAGTTCGTCGGGAAGGTTTTCGCCGCTGGTCATGCCGGGCAAATGCTGAAGCCGCCGGCCTTTGCCTTGCCGGATTTCGCGCCCAGTCCTGCCGCCAACGCAATCAGTTCGGCGGTGTTTCCAGGTGGCAACGGGGCCAGCAGGCGGACCATGGCGTCAATTGTCTCGCAGCGCTCAGTAGGGATCTGCTGCGACACGGCGCCCTCTATGACGGCGTCCAACATCGTCTGCAACGATGGATCCGGGAGCTTTGCAATCAGGTCATTAGCTGCTTTGTCCGATGTCGCGCTGAGCCTGAGAAAGGCAGCTTTAGCAACCGGCCATGCCGTGGGCTTTGCCGCTGCGTAGCGCACAGCAAGCTGGCTGCTGTTAGTGCGCAGGTACGAGCTAGATGGAAGAGTGGCGGCGCAACGTGCTGCCGTGCCCGTGATCACGCTGGGCAGCGAATAGGTTGCCACACCGGTAAACTCCGAGGCGGTAAGACACGGCGTCTCTGCAGCCTGAGCCAAGGCGGGCAGGGTAGTTAGTGCGATAGCCGCAATTTTCAGCATTCTGCGCACCGGATAACTCCATTCAGCTATAATACAGGGTGGCGACGGCCTGAGCCGCTATGCCTTCACTTCTACCGGTAAAACCAAGCTTTTCCGTAGTGGTTGCCTTCACGCTCACGCGCGCGATGTCAACGCCGAGAATCTCTGCCAGCCGGCCTCGCATTTCGTCTCGGCGCGGGCCAATCTTGGGCGCCTCGCAGATGATCGTAACGTCGATATTTCCAACCTCATAGCCTGCGTCCGCGGCCAGCTTGGCAGCATGGTCAAGAAAACGATCAGATCGCGCTCCACGCCATTCGGCATCGGACGGAGGGAAATGCTGGCCGATATCGCCGGCTCCGAGAGCCCCGAGAATCGCATCCACAATGGCATGAATTGCCACGTCGGCATCACTATGTCCCGCCAGACCTCGATCGTGCTCTACGTGGACGCCGCAAAGCCACAACTCTTCGCCTTCCGCCAACCGGTGAACGTCGTACCCCGTCCCGACGCGCATCGGCGCATTGTTGGCAGGGAAATCGGTTGCATAGGTGAGCTTGCGCAGCGCTTCATCTCCTTCCACCAGCGCGATTTCCACGCCCGCCGCCTGAGCGACCTGTGCGTCATCACCTGCGCTGGGCTCGTCGCGCCACGACTTATGCGCTGCCAGTATGGCCTTGTAGTGAAAAGCTTGGGGCGTTTGCACGCGTCGCAAGTTTTCGCGGTTCGCAGGCTCGCCCATCAGGCTTCCGTTCGCTTGGACCAGACTATCCGGCACCGGCAGCACAGGTATGGCACCGGACGAATGCGACAGCGTAGCCAGCAGGCGCTCGATCACCGCAGGCGGGAGCACAGGCCGGGCGGCGTCATGGATCAGCACCAATTCAGGCGCATCTTCTTCCAGTGCCTCAAGTGCCAGATAAACCGAGGTTTGCCGTGTCGCGCCGCCTGTAACAAACCGCACTCCCTGAATGCCCTCGAGAATTTCGGCGGCCAGCGCATCAGCGCCTTCCGGGATTGCCACAACGATTGGGGAGATTCCTGCCGCCGAGAGTGCCTCGACCGAATGACGGACAACCGGCTTGCCACGCCATCGCGCGAACTGCTTTGGCAAAGCCTGGCCAGCACGCAGACCTTGGCCTGCGGCTACGACCACGGCGGCCGTTCGAAAGGACGAATTTGTACTCGACATCAAGGCTGGCCGGTAATCACTTGCCGTTGAGAGGGCAATCCACTATGCGCTGCCTGTTTTTTAGGCACGTAGTCGGATGTCACTCCCAACACCTCCCACCCTCAAGCCGATCAATGTCGGACCGGTCCGCATCGACTGCCCAGTAATACTGGCGCCGATGACGGGCGTCACTGACATGCCCTTTCGTAAACTGGTGCGGCGTTATGGCTCGGGCCTCAACGTCACCGAGATGATCGCGTCACCTGCGATGATCCGTGAAACACGCCAGTCGCTGCAGAAGGCAGCGTGGGATGCGGTGGAAGAGCCGGTGTCGTTGCAGCTAGCGGGCTGTGAGCCGGCTGAGATGGCCGAGGCGGCAAAACTTAATGCCGATCGCGGAGCTGCCATCATCGACATCAACATGGGCTGCCCGGTAAAAAAGGTGGTCAATGGCGATGCGGGTTCCGCGCTCATGCGCGACCTCCCACTTGCCGCGCGATTGATTGATGCCACCGTGAAGGCCGTCGATGTACCCGTGACCGTCAAGATGCGGATGGGCTGGTGTCATGACAGTCTCAACGCCGCCGAACTTGCGCGCATTGCCGAAGACCTTGGCGCCAAGATGATCACGGTCCACGGCCGTACCCGCAATCAGATGTACAAGGGTGAGGCGGACTGGGCTTTTGTTCGCCGGGTCAAGGACGCGGTTTCGCTGCCGGTAATCGTGAATGGCGATATCTGCGGGATTGAAGACGCATCTCAAGCGCTTGAGCAATCAGGCGCGGATGGCGTCATGATTGGCCGGGGCGCCTATGGCAAGCCTTGGTTGCTTGGGCAGGTCATGCACTGGTGGCACAGCGGCGCTACGGTGCTTGATCCGACAATTGATCAGCAATTGTCTTTAATTTTAGAGCATTATGATGATATGCTCATTCACTATGGCAAGGAAACTGGCGTCAAGATGGCGCGAAAGCACTTGGGCTGGTACACCAAGGGGCTGCCGGGATCGGCCGAATTCCGCAATCGCGTGAACTTCGTTGATGACCCGGTGGAAGTGACCCGCAGTCTCGAAGAGTTTTATGCGCCGTTCCTGCAGCGTCAGGCGGCATGAGCGACAGCGGTAAGGCGAGCAGCCCCGACGCGCAACGTCAGTTGGCTAGCCTTCCTCAAGCCATTGTTCTTCTCGCTCCGGGTCAAAGGATTGCCTCGGCTAACCCCGCGGCAGAGCAGGTGCTGGGTCAGAGCTTGCGACGGCTTGCAGGTCGCAAACTGACTGAAATGCTGTCCTTTGAGGAACCGCGGCTCGCGGAACGCATAAAGGACAGCGACGCGCCTGTTTCCGCCAGGGACATCGACGTCACCGTGCATGGTCACGGCACGCGGCGCTTTGACGTCACGGTTGGACCGATAACCGATGAAACCGGGTGGCAAGTACTGACACTGCACGATTCCAGCGCTGCCGAAGCCATGGGGGAGAATACCGGCAGCGGCGACGAGGGCGTACTTCGTGCCCCGGAAATTCTTGCTCATGAGATCAAGAACCCTCTCGCTGGGATCCGCGGTGCTGCGCAACTGCTTGCCCGAAAAGTGGGAGAGAAGGAGCAAGCGCTCACCAGCCTGATCGCCGACGAAGTCGATCGCATCGCCAAGTTGATCGACCAGATGCAGACGTTGAGCCGCCGCACGGCGGCTCCGGTTGAGCCATGCAACCTTCACGAGGTTGTGCGGCGCGCTTCCGCCGTCCTTGACGCCGGTGGCGACGGTGCTCGGATCGAGGAAGAGTTCGATCCCTCATTGCCCACGGTGATGGGTAGCCCCGACGCGCTGGTCCAGGTGCTGATCAACCTCCTCGCCAACGCGCGCGAGGCTAGCCGGGATGCGGCGAAGCCCCGCGTTGTCGTCCGGACGCGCTTTGCCAGCGGCCTGCAACTGCACACGACTGCCGACGGGAAGCCCGTTCGCGTCCCCATTGAAGTGCGTGTCAGCGACAACGGGCCGGGGATCGATCCGGCAATGCGCGATCACATCTTTGAACCGTTTGTTACGACCAAGAAGACCGGCCAAGGGCTTGGCTTGGCGCTGGTCCGCAAACTGGTGCGCGACATGAACGGCCGCATCAGCCACGATCGCGACGAAGCAGGGGGCTGGACCCACTTTCGGATCCACCTGCCGCTTGCGGACGAGAAGCCGAGCCGGAAACGTAAGGGAGCTACTGCGTGAAGGTCCTGCTCGTCGAAGACGACGAATCTATCGCCATCGTTATTACCGCAGCATTGGAGGCCGAGGGGTTCGACGTGCAGCGGTGCGACAGCATTGCTGAACGCGACCGTCTGCTGGCGGCAGGGGACTTCGCAGCGTTGGTCACTGACGTCATGCTGCCGGATGGCGACGGGATTGAGACACTGGGGGTAGTCCGCCAGATCGATGCGTCCATGCCGATCATAATCCTTTCGGCCCAAAACACGTTGGATACCGCAGTCCGGGCCAGTGATACCGGGGCATTCGAATATTTCCCCAAGCCGTTCGACCTTGATGAACTCGCCCGAACGGTACGGCAGGCAGTTGGCAACGTCGCTACGGCAACCCAGGAAGACGATGATGCGCCGATAGGGCAGGGACTACCTCTGGTAGGCCGCAGCGCACCGATGCAGGCGGTCTATCGAATGATAACCCGGGTGCTCCGGAACGATCTGACCGTGTTGATCCTTGGTGAGTCCGGGACCGGGAAGGAGATGGTGGCCGAAGCCATTCATCAACTCGGTCATAGACGCACAGGGCCATTCGTCGCGGTAAACACTGCGGCCATCCCGGCAGAACTGATCGAAAGTGAACTGTTCGGGCATGAAAAGGGTGCCTTTACCGGGGCATTCGCGCGCCACATCGGCAAGTTCGAGCAGGCTGCTGGCGGCACTCTGTTCCTTGATGAAATTGGCGACATGCCGATGCAGGCACAGACCCGCCTTTTGCGAGCATTGCAGTCGGGAAGCATCCGGCGGGTTGGCGGGCGCGAAGAGGTTCGCATCGACACCCGCATCATCGCTGCAACAAATCGCGATCTTGAGCCGATGATTGCGGCAGGGCAGTTCCGCGAAGACCTCTATTATCGAATCAACGTCGTTCCGATTCATCTGCCGGCATTGCGCGAACGGCCTGACGATATAGAGGCCCTGGCGCGGCATTTCCTGCAGCAAGCGGCGGGAGAAGGGCTGCCGAGGCGGCAGTTGTCAGCAGATGCTGCCGGCCTCCTGTCGCGGCAGCCTTGGCGCGGCAATGTTCGCGAGCTGAAGAATTTCATGTACCGGCTCGCCCTGCTGGCTCGTGAGGATCTGGTCGATGCGGCTTCGCTTTTGCCAATGTTGGAGCATATCAGGCGGACCGAAGGCCCGAACGACAGCGCCCCCAACGACTTGGCCTTCGCCGTTTCGAACTGGTTTGCGAACAATCGCCCACCCGTCGGCGCCGTGTACGATCAAGCGCTAGCGGCATTTGAGCACCCATTGTTCATCGAGGTTCTGAAGGAAACGGGCGGGAACCAGCTCCGTGCCGCGCAACTGCTGGGCATAAACCGCAATACGCTTCGCAAGCGTCTTGGCGAGCTGGGCATCGAGCCGGAACTACTGGCACGACGCGACTGATTTTGCCGCTTTTCGCTTGCAACCATGCAACAGTCAGTGTTGTAAGGATGCAACGATGACGACCTTCCCGTCCTCTCATGGCCGACGTTGGCCGCGCTGGTGGCGGCGGGTGCAGATCAGTGCGCGGCGCGCCAATTTCTTCGTAGTTGTCGAGGTTCTGTCCGTCATCGCCTTCCTCGTCATGACGGCGATCACTTGGTACGAACTGGGAGTTCGGACAGACGCGGACGAACTGCTGTCATCTGAAGTAACGGCGGGCTTGCTTGTCGGCACGTTGGTTCCGGCGATGGCGATTCTAGTTTTGCTTGGCAGGCGGATGGCGCTGCGGCGCGCTGCTGAAAGCACAGGGGGGACCGGGCGGCTGCATGTCCAGCTGGTGTTCCTCTTTTCGTTGATCTCAGCGATTCCGACCCTGCTGGTGGTGGTATTTGCATCCTGGCTGTTCCAGTCCGGCGTCGAATTCTGGTTTTCGGACAACTCACGCGGGATGTTGGAAAACGCCAACAAGCTGGCGCGCGGCTATTACGAGCAAACCCAACGTGACGTCGGTTATGAATCCGTGGCCATGGCGGGCGATCTTCGCGCCTTCCTCAGCGAAGAAAGCATCGCCAGCCCCTCATTCGCCGAGTTCTATTCCTACCAGGTGGTCAACCGGAAGCTCAACGAATCGGCGATCATTCAAAAGGGCGCCGACGGCCAACTCCGTACCGCCGCTATCGTCGACCCAAAGGGCGATCCTAACCGCCAGCGCATCACGCCGCAGTTGTTACACCGCGTCGACGCAGGTGAGGGCTGGGTGGTCAATGCGGACGCGAACAGAATCGAGGCGGTGACTTCAATCGATCGAAGTGCCGGCATTTATCTTTACACCGCGCGCAGTTCGGACCTTCTTGCTTTCAGCCAAGGGCAGCGCGCAGAAAACATCGTTCGCGCCTATGAGATGCTGACCCGGCGTGCTCGCGTGCTGCAGCTGCGCTTCAACGTCGCGCTGTTCGTCGCATCGCTCGCCCTAGTTGGCCTGTCGGTATGGTTCGCCCTGCGCTTTGCCGACCGTCAGGTGAAGCCCCTGTACGAGCTGGTCGATGCAGCCCGTCGCGTGGGCAGCGGCAATTTCGCGCTTCGAGTGGAAGGCCGCAAGGGCGCGGACGAGATCGGCCTGCTGAACCGCGCCTTCAACCGGATGACCGACCAGCTGGAAAAACAGACCCAGGCCCTGGTCGGCGCCAACCAGCAGCTCAGCGAACGCCGGGCCTTCATCGAGGCTGTGCTGGAATCTGTGACCGCGGGAGTGATTTCCCTTAACGCGGCTGGTGAGCTTCAGTTGATGAACAGCTCCGCCCAGAAAGTACTGTTCGGTGCGAGAGAGGCACCCGCTGAAGGCACTCCGCTGACGAACATTTTTCCGCAGTTCGCGGGACTGGTAGACAGCGAACAGACGTCAGGATTGATTCAGTTCAGTCGGGGCGGGGATCTGCTGACCCTTGCAGTAAAAATCAGCCGAGGCTCTTCAGGTCATGTGATCACTTTTGAAGATATCACCCGGCAGTTGCTTGATCAGCGCCAGGCGGCATGGTCTGACGTCGCGCGGCGCATCGCCCATGAAATCAAGAATCCGCTTACGCCGATCCAGCTTGCCACTGAGCGCCTGAGCCGCCGCTATCGCAAACAGATCGAGACCGATCCCGAGCTGTTTGAGGAACTGACCAGCACCATTATCCGGCAAGTGGGCGACCTCCGGCGGATGGTCGATGAATTCTCATCCTTCGCACGCCTGCCAAAGCCTATCTTCCGAAGCGAGGATGCCGTCGATCTCGCACGGCAGGCTATGTTCCTGCAGGAAGTGGCCCGGCCGGACATCGTTTTCAGGTTTACCGCAGCTGAAGGCATCCCGCCGGTCCTTTGTGATCGACATCAGTTTGGTCAGGCGATGACCAATGTGTTGAAGAATGCGGTAGAGGCCATTGAAGCGCGCGCGAAGACGGAGAGCGGCGACTACCGAGGGCGCATTACCGTCTCCATGAACGAGGACGGCGAGTCATTCGTTGTCGTCATATCCGATAACGGCGTCGGATTGCCGCAGGACCGCGAACGGATCGTGGAGCCTTATGTAACAACGCGCGAGAAAGGCACGGGCCTCGGACTCGCCATCGTCAACAAGATCGTCGAGGAGCACGGCGGGGAAATGACCTTCGCCGGGGCAGAGGGCGGCGGCACAACCGTAACAATGCGTTTCGCCTGTGATCCCCTGGGCGGACAACGTCCGGAAGCAGCAGAATGAACAATGTCCCGATAAAGGAGGCCCAATGGCGCTCGACATACTGATCGTCGATGATGAACGCGATATCCGCGAGCTCGTCGCCGGCGTGCTGAGCGACGAGGGGTACGACTGTCGCACCGCAGGCGACAGCCAATCTGCGCTGGATGCAATCGACCAAAGGCGGCCATCGCTCGTCTTGCTTGACGTTTGGCTGCATGGCAGCCCCATGGACGGGCTTGAGGTTCTTGATGCCATAAAGGCGCGCGAGCCTGAATTGCCGGTCATCATTTTTTCTGGTCATGGGAACATCGACACTGCCGTTTCGGCGATAGGTAGGGGCGCGGTCGATTTCATCGAAAAGCCCTTTGAGGCAGAAAAGCTCCTTCACCTCGTGGGGCGCGCGACCGAGACAGAACGGCTGCGCCGCGAAAATGCGCAACTTCGGCAGGGGTTCACTCCGTCCGACGAGTTCACCGGCAACAGCTCCGCCATCAATCAGGTGCGCGCCACTTTGCGCCGCGTGGCCAACACCGGAAGCCGGGTTCTGATCGCCGGCCCGGCCGGTGTCGGCAAGGAAGTGGCGGCGCGTCTACTACATGGCTGGAGCCCCCGCAGCGGCAACGCATTTGTCAGCGTCAATTCCGCCCGCATCACTCCGGAGCGTTTTGAGCAGGAGCTGTTCGGCGAGGAATCGGGTGGCAAGCTTGTCCGGCCGGGACTGCTGGAAATGGCAGATGGCGGCACGCTTTACCTGGACGAAGTGGGCGACATGCCCTTATCCACTCAGGCCCGGATTCTAAGGGTACTGACCGAGCAATCCTTTGTGCGCGTGGGCGGCCACCGGCAGATCCGCGTGGATGTGCGGGTCGTATCGTCCAGTTCCCGGAGTCTTGAAAAGGAGATTGCGGAACGGCGGTTCCGTGAAGATCTGTTCTATCGCCTGAACGTCGTGCCAGTTAGCGTTCCGGCACTTGCCGAACGGCGCGAGGATATCCCGGCACTCGTGCACCACTTCTTTGCCCGATATGCCAACGACCAAGGGGTTTCCCCGCCTGAGATTAGTGCGGAAGCAATGACAGCGCTCCAAGCCTATGATTGGCCGGGCAACGTTCGCCAACTGCGCAATGTGGTCGAACGGACTGTCATTCTCGCCCCGCGCGAAAAGCTGTCGTCGATTGAATCCGAGATGCTGCCAACGGAGATCGTAACCGGAAGGCTGCAGGGCGATTCGCGCATGTCCGCACTGATGGGAGTGCCCTTGCGTGAGGCGCGGGAGAATTTTGAACGCGAATACCTGAAGGTCCAGATACGCCGTTTTTCGGGAAATATCTCCAAAACCGCCAGCTTCATTGGAATGGAGCGATCGGCGCTCCACCGCAAGCTGAAGCTTTTGGGAATGGGCGAGCGTCATGAAAGTGAAGAAGAAGAACAGTAATTCTCAACAGAAAATATGATCCATTTACCTCGTTGCTGCGCTGCGATATGAAAATGGAGCTAACCGGTCGGCCTAATTGGGCCGGCCAGATCGCGGACCGCAATCACGGCCGCCAACAAAAAAGGAGACTGATATGTCCGAACGCACTCTGTCTGCTCGTCCGCGGCCCGCGCCGCCGGCATCCGAAGTTGTAGCAGCGCCGCCAGCACAGGCTGCTGGGGGGAAGGGGCAGAACCTTCAGGATCAATTCCTCAATCTCCTGCGTAAGAACAAGACTCCAGTGACGATGTTCCTCGTCAAGGGCGTGAAGCTGCAGGGTATTGTGACCTGGTTCGATAATTTCTCGATCCTGCTGCGTCGCGACGGTCAGTCACAACTGGTCTACAAACATGCCGTTTCCACCATCATGCCGAGCGTGCCCGTCGATGCACGCCAGTTTGGCGGCGGGAGTGAGGGCGGCAAGAAGATCCGGCTGCTGCAGGACGTGTTCCTGACCAGCGTTCGCAATGCGGGCGTCCAGGTCACCATGTTCCTTGTTAACGGGGTGATGCTGCAGGGCCGCGTCGCCGCATTCGATTTGTTTTGCATGCTGCTCGAACGTGAAGGTTACGTACAGCTTGCCTACAAGCACGCCGTCTCGACGATCCAGCCGGTGACTCCGGTCGACCTGAGCGGCGACTGGGACGGCGAGGAAGGCGGCGAAGACTGACACATGCCGATGAATTGAAGGGTGAAGTCACCCGCGGAGCTCGAGCAGTTGTTGTGTGCCCGCAGCTCCGCGGGCGCGGTGCTTTTGACGCGGAGGCTCGGCTCGAGGAAGCCAAGGGTCTGGCCCTGGCGATCGGCATTGTCGTTGCCGATGGCTTTGTCGTGCCCATCCGCGAGGCGAGGGCGGCGACGCTCTTCGGTGAGGGGCAGGTTCAGAATATTGCCACCGCATGTGAGCAGTCCGGAGCTGAGCTTGTCATTGTCGATGGTGCGCTCAGTGCGATCCAGCAGCGCAATCTTGAGGAAAAGCTGAAGCGCAAGGTCATCGACCGAACTGGGCTGATCCTGGAGATCTTCGGGGAACGAGCCGCCACCGCGGAAGGGCGGTTGCAGGTAGAGCTTGCTCACCTCGACTACCAAGCCGGACGACTGGTGCGGAGTTGGACCCACCTTGAACGCCAGCGAGGCGGTTTTGGCTTTCTTGGTGGTCCGGGTGAAACCCAGATCGAGGCTGACCGCCGCATGATCCGAGATCGGATGGCGAAGCTGCGCCGCGAGCTCGAGCAGGTCCGCCGTACGCGTGGGCTGCATCGTGACCGGCGGCATAAAGCGCCATGGCCAGTGGTGGCGCTCGTTGGTTATACGAATGCCGGAAAATCTACGCTATTCAATCGCTTGACGGGTAGTGACGTCATGGCGGAAGACTTGCTCTTCGCCACGCTCGATCCGACAATGCGAGCGATCCGTTTGCCGGGCGTGGACAAGGCGATACTGTCCGACACCGTGGGATTTATCTCGGACCTGCCCACGCAACTCGTTGCGGCATTTCGCGCAACGCTGGAGGAGGTCACTGCTGCTGATCTCATCCTGCATGTGCGCGATATTGCCAGCCGTGAGAGCGACAATCAGAAAGCACAGGTTCTGGAAGTCCTGGGTGAGCTCGGACTTTTGGACGACGAAGGCGAAGAGCCACAGGTTCCCATCATCGAAGTCTGGAACAAGTGGGATCTCCTCGACGGTGATCATGAAGACGAGCTTCGTGAACGGATCGCCGCGCGGCCGGATGACATTGTCCTGCCCGTATCTGCGCTGACGGGGGAAGGGTGCGAGGCACTTCTCGAAACGTGCGGGCGGCTTTTGACCAGCGATGCCAAGCTGCATAGTTTCGTCATTGCTGCAGGCGACGGCCAGAAGATCGCTTGGCTGCATGCCCATGGCGAAGTCGAATCTGACGAGGATTGCGGTGAGGGCGATGAAGGTCCGCTGCGGCGGGTCAAGGTGCGGCTCACACCGCGCGAACTAGGCAGGTTTATGCGGCTCTGACGCCTTGACCTGCTGCCAAAGGGCCTCCTGCTCCTCAAGGGTAAGCCTGACGAACGGTTCGCCAGCGATAGATGCAGCCGCTTCCATCGCACGAAACCGTCGTTCAAATTTGCCGTTAGCCGCACGCAGCGCTTCCTCGGCAGCGATTCCATGAGCGCGAAGAAGGTTCACGGCAGCAAAAAGAAGGTCGCCGGCTTCTTCAACCTTGTGAGCATCGCGGGCGGCGTCGAATTCCGCGATTTCTTCATGCAGTTTCTCAGCGGGGCCTTGTGTGTCTGGCCAATCAAAGCCGACGCGGGCAGCTCGTTTCTGCAATTTCTCCGCGCGCAGTAGCGCGGGCAAAGCGTGGGCGACGCCATCGAGAGCGCTTGTGGCGCCAATTGCCGCGCGTTCCTCCGCCTTGATCTTCTCCCAGCGTTCCTCCCGGGGGAGTCCGCCGTCTGGCACGCCGCCGAAGATGTGCGGATGACGTGCTATCAATTTATCGACCATTGCCTGTGCGACGTCATCGAAGGTGAATCTTCCAGCTTCTTGCGCCATGCGTGCGTGGAAAACGACCTGGAACAACAAGTCGCCAAGCTCGTCCTTCATCGCCACCATGTCTTCGCGAGCAATGGCGTCTGCGACTTCGTATGCTTCTTCGATCGTGTGAGGGACAATGGTCGCAAATGTTTGCGCGCGGTCCCAGTCGCACCCGCTCACCGGGTCGCGAAGCTGTGTCATGATAAGGAGGAGGCGATCAAGAGCTTGTGACATGTTGGAATGATAATATATATTATGTTAAATAATGGAATGGCGAGAAAGCATTTGAATTCAATGATGGAGCAACTCTCATCCGATCATGCGCCCTACTACGAATGCAACGACGGCGATGATGACAGCCCAAACCACGGCCATCCACGCCTTGTTCTTGAACGACAGTCCATGCGAACGCAGCGCGCGAACGGCAAGAAACAAGGCTGCGGCGACGCTGATCAGCGAAACAACTGTAGTTCCATCCATCAGGCCACCAGTTCCATCCCGTCGTAACCTACCAGCACATGTGCCGGAACTTCTCGCGACACGGTGGCATAATCCATGCTTTTGTCGAGATGGGTCAATACGGTTGTCCCGACCCGGCATGCCTCGGTCAGTTCCAAAGCCATGGCAAGATTTGCATGGGTTGGATGGCTTTCGCGGCGAAGACAGTCGACGACAAGGACGTCTGTCCCGGTGAACAGCTCAACCATTTCCCGCGTAATGGCGCTGAAGTCTGTCGCATAACCAATTGATTTACCATCACATTCAAAGCGATACCCGGTGGATCGCGCCGGGCCGTGCGGCATCTGGCAACTAGCCACAGAAAAGCCGGCACAGATCCTCAGCCGATCAAGGGTGTCTATCTCTACGATGGTTGGATATCCGTATTCTCCGGAAAATACGTAACTGAAGCGCTGTCGTAGCCGCCGCACGGTTTCATCCGCTCCGTAACCGGGCAGCGGACCGGTTCGGCCGTATCGCATTGGGCGCAGATCATCGATGCCATGACAGTGGTCAGCATGGTCGTGCGTCCAGAAAACAGCATCGACTTTTTCGATGTTCTGCGCGAGCAACTGGCTTCGAAGATCGGGTGACGTATCAACCAGTAATCTGGCGCCCGCTATATTTTCGACGATGATCGAAACACGGGACCGGCGGTTTTTCGGTTCGTTAGGATCGCAATTTCCCCAGTCGTTGCCCAGCCGAGGTACGCCGGTGGATGTGCCGGAGCCCAGGACGATCAGCTTCACGCCGCGGCCTTCCGGAACAGGCGAAAGAAGTTTTCAGTGGTGGATTGGGCCAGTGCATCGAGCGCAACACCGCGCAGTTCAGCCACGAACCGCGCGGTGTCCGCCGTAAACGCCGGCTCGCAAACCTGGCCGCGATGCGGAACCGGTGCGAGAAATGGCGCATCGGTTTCAACGAGCAACCGGTCCTCAGGAATTTCAGACGCTATGGCCTGTAAGTCTTTGGCATTCTTGAATGTAACGATGCCGGAAAGAGAGATATACAGACCAAGATCGAGCATTTGACGGGCAAAACCGGCCGACGCTGTGAAGCAATGGATCAGCGCGGGAAAAGCCCCCTTCCCCATCTCCTCGCCAATGATTGCAATGGTATCTTCTTCTGCATCACGGGTATGGACGATCAGCGGCAGGCCAGTTTCGCGCGACACCGAAATATGCCGCCGAAACAATGCCTGCTGCATCGCGCGGTCGGAATGGTCGTAGTAGTAGTCGAGCCCGGTTTCACCGATGCCAATGACTTTCCGATGATCAGCCCGCGCCAACAGCGCCGCTTCCCCCAAATCCGCATGCTGGTCAGCCTCGTGCGGATGGATTCCGACGCTTGCCCATACGTCATTTTCAGCCTCGGCCGTGCCGATCACCTGATCCCATTCGGATTGCCGGGTGGATATCGACAGAAATCCGCTCACCCCCGCAGCGCGCGCGCGAGAAAGCACGCCCTGCCTGTCCTCCACGAGCCCTTTGTATTCAAGGTGACAGTGGGAATCGATCAACATCAGGCGGTCTCTTCCGAGGGCATCTCAAGCCTTGGGAATACGCCAACCGGTTGCGCGACACGGAAACCGTTCGCGACTAGCCGAGCGAACCATTCAGCATCAGCAAGAGCCGCGAAATCGCGCGCATCGCCTGCTACACCCATCTGCTCAAGCAATTTGTCGGCGGAATCTGGAACAACAGGGCGCAAGGCTATCGCGAGATCCCGAACGCACCGGAAAAGCACCATCAAAACTGCCACCATGCGTTCGGGGTCAGTCTTGCGCAGCGTCCACGGAGCCTGCTCGTCTACGTATTGATTGCATGTAAAGACTGCCCGCATCCAGGATTCCAGCCCCTCGCTGAACGCCAAGTTCGAAAACGCGGTACGCATGGCTGCAATCTGACTGGCCACATCCGCTGTCAGCGCTTCATCCGCTTCCGTCACGGTAAGGCCTGAACGCAATTCTCCGTCCAGATTCTTGAAGATCATGGAGAGTACGCGCTGCGCCAGGTTACCAAAACTGTTCGCCAGCTCGGCATTTCCTCTCGTTACAATGGCTTCAGAGGAATAGCTACCATCCTGACCGAAGCTGATTTCGCGCATCAGGAAGTAACGCAGGACATCGACGCCAAAGCGATCCGCCAATTCCACCGGATCTGTGACGTTCCCCAGCGACTTGGATTCCTTCTGCCCGCGATTGAGCAGGAAGCCGTGACCGAAGACTTGCTTGGGCAGCGCCAAATCAGCGCTCATCAAGAATGCCGGCCAATAGACTGTGTGGAAACGGACTATGTCCTTGCCGATAAGGTGCAGGTCAGCTGGCCAGAACTTCGCCATGTCTGCTGTGGCGTCGGGATAGCCTAGTCCCGTCAGGTAATTGGTCAGCGCATCGACCCAGACATACATGACGTGGTTTTCAGCGCCAGGAACCTTGACGCCCCAGTCGAAGCTGGTGCGTGAAATCGACAGATCGCGCAGCCCACCTTCAACAAAACGCATCACGCGAAGATCGTCTTCGACCTCGACGATCCGATGGGCGACAGCACCTGCGTGGCTTGCGGCGAATGCGTGCAAGCCTGCCCGACCGGCGCGCTGATGCCGAAGACCTTGATCGGCTCTCAACAGGTCG
>JBEVKC010000116.1:0-16555 GCA_040509895.1 Novosphingobium sp.
GCATGAGCACATGGCGCCCATCGTCGACATTCAGGTGGCGCGGGTCGCGAACCTGCTCAAGGACCGGAAGATCACGCTTGACCTCACAGACGCCGCGCGGCGTTGGCTGGGCCGGGTGGGTTACGATCCGGTCTATGGCGCAAGGCCGCTCAAGCGCGCGGTGCAGCGTTACCTGCAGGATCCGCTGGCAGAGAAGTTGCTGGGTGGGGAGATCCCGGATGGCTCGACGGTGAAGATCGACGAGGGCGATGGCGCGCTGAATATCAGCGTTGATTAAGACTGTCCCTTACCCTTCCCACCGCCTGAGGCGGCGGGCCCCTTCCCTCTCCCATTGGGAGAGGGAAGAGGTGCCAGAGGCACCGGAGGGTGAGGGCGGCTACCTCAATACTTCACCCGAACGCTGGTGAAGAAGCGCCGCCCGATCAGGTCGTAATAGGTCGCCCGAGCCGCGACCTGCCCCAGTGACGGAATGTTCACACCGACGGTCGAGGCCCGCGGGGGAAGCTGGTTGGTCAGGTTGCTGACGCCAAGGGTAAACTCCAGACCCGGATCGACGTCCAAGGTCAGCGACGCATTATGATAGAACGTCGCGCCCAGCTTGGTATCGGGGCAGATCAGGCCGCCACGAAAGCTGCTGTTGTAGCAAGCGCTTCCGCGATCCTCGATCAGGTCCTGCTTGTTGGACGTCGCGCCGATGGCGTCCAGCGAATAGACGAGCGCGAACGGCTGCTTATTCCAGCTGAGCGCGAAATCGCCCACCCATTTGGGCTCGCCGACCTCACCGTTGTTATCGACGACATAGCCCGCGAAAAGCTCGTTCTTGTCCTTGAGTTGCCATGTCATCTGGCCCTGAAACGCCAAGGTGCCCATGCTGCCAAGGTCCTGGATGATCTCCGCCGTCACATCGATCCCGGTGTTGTGCTGCTTGCTGATGTTGATGAAGTTGTCTTCGATGAAAGCAATTTGATGGTCAGTCGGTCTTCCCGGCGCATTCACGCGGCTGAACTTGCCGCACAGCGGATCGCTCGGGAACTCTTTCGACTGGTAACAGCCTGTCGTGACGTTGCCCGCGCCCAGACGGGTGATCTCGTCCTTCACCTTGATGTCGAAGTAATCGAGGGCGAGGCTCATCCGCACTCCGCTCCAGAAAGGCGGGGGCGAAAGGACGACGCTGGCGGTCCATGCGCGTGAGGTTTCCGACTTCAGCGAACCGATGCCGCCGCCAGTCGTGACTTCCGCGCTGCCGATGCCGCCGCTGAAATTGGCGGGCACGCCGTCGGCTGCGCAGTTATCCGCCTGCCGTTGCGTGATGACGCCCTGACTGAGCCGCGCGCCATATTGGATGCAGGGATCGACCGACAGCTGGTCCTGAAAGCCCGTCTCGTCAGCAAGGAATTGTTCGAACAGCGCAGGCGAGCGGAACGAGGTGCCGTAGGTGCCGCGGAAGCGCAGCCAGTCGTTGACTTGCCAGTTGGCGCCCAGCTTGTAGGTCCAGTTGCCGTTGTCCTCATCCTTCATGCCGTCGGATTTGCGGATCGCGGAGACATTGGTGACCCGGCCTGCTGCCGACAGGCTGAACGCTTGGGCGAAGGGCAGGTTGGCGATCAGTGGCAGGTTAAGCTCACCGTATAGCTCGCTGGTGTCCGAATGGCCTGCGGTGACGCCGGACTTTTGCGCATTGGCGGCATTGCCAAGCAGCGTCTGCTCGCCCGGCGTGTCGTTGATCTTGTCATAGCGGTACTGGGCGCCAAGCCCGAATTGCGCCGCGCCACCGGGCAGGTCAAAGATCTCGCCCGAGGTGAAGGCTTCCGCCGTCCACTGGTCATAGGTGGTGCGGCCGGTTTCCTTGCCGAAAAGGAAGTCCTCTTCCGCCCGCGTCAGTTCGCCGCGCAGCACACGGGGGTCGGTGAAGTCTAAGTCCATGCATGGCGCGCCGCGAACGGCTGTGACGGTCCCGGCGCAAAGTCCGGTGCGCAGGTTCTGTGGGCTCAGCGAGTCCTGATACAGCACGTCGCTGGTATAGGTGCCGTCCGAGCGGCTGTACTGAACATAGGCATCCCAAGTCCACGTCGAGAGGAAGCCGTTTTCGCCAAAGTCACCGCGGCCTCCCGCGACGCCGCGGTAGTAGTCAACCTTGGTATCGAAGTCGGCGCGGCCGGTGGCGATGATGGGCTGCAAAAGGACTTCGCCGCTGAATTCCTGGTTCAACGGGTCGCCCTGGCCGGGCACGGGGCTCAGGCCAAGGACAAAAGGCAGCATCGTGCGGCCGGTGAACTGCTGCACGACAATCTGGCGCACGCCATCGACGTGGTTCTCGCGCCGGTTGTAGAGCCCCTCGGCAAATAGCTCGACATTGGGCGTCACTTCGTAGGCGCCGGAGAAATACGCTGTGTACCGCTTGGTCTCCGGAATGATCGAAACGTCTTGATCGTAACGCGAGTTCTTGTTGAGCAGCGCTGTCGAAACGCCGTCGTAGTTGGCTCCATAGAAACCAGCGGGTGCGCTGAATTGACCGGGTCCAGAAGTTAGCGGCGGAAGGAACTCGCCAAGCCGGTCACCCATCTGGATGAAGGGGATCGGGGAGCCGTTGGCGGCGACCAGATTGCTGGGAATCCTGAACAGCGGCATCATGTCACCCAACGCGATCACATTGTTCAGCGTGCCTTGGCAGATGGGCTTACCGTTGCGCGGGTCGACCAGGTCGGCGCGGGTCTTGCCGTCCGGGCGGAAGAGATATTCCTCCTGACAGTTCAGATATTTGCGATCACCCGCCTTGAGTGCGTTCTGATGCCAATAGTCGCCCGCTACGGTAAAGTGGCCGCCGCCGAACACCTTTCCCCATGCCCCGCTGACATTGTAGGTCTCGCCGCCGCCTTGCTGCGGCACCGATGTGAAACCGCGCATGTCAATGCCGTCGAGCTTGTCTCGGGTCTTGATGTTGACGACACCGGCGATGGCGTCGGAACCATAAATCGATGACGCGCCAGTCTTCAGCACCTCGACATTGTCGATCACCGAGAGGGGTAGCACGTTGAGATCGAAGGCAGAGACCGTGCCGCGCGTTCCCGCCGGGCCTGCACGTCGGCCGTTCAACAGCACCAGAGTGCGGTTTGCGCCCAAGCCGCGCAGTGCCAGCGTTTCGACGCCTATGCCGCCATTGCTCGGAAAGTTGGCCGAAATGGTCGATGTGACCTGGCTTGATCCAGAGGCGAGGGGGTTGCCCTGCAGCATACCGGCCGCGTCGGAAATTCCCCTCTTCGCGGCGAGCGCCGGGGAAATGACCTGAAGCGGGTCGGGGCTGCTGAACTCATCACGTTGCAGGTGAGAGCCCGTGACTATGATGCGCGTCGTATCGTCGGGCGCGGGTTGAGCTTCTTCCTCGGGTGTTGCGGCCTCTGTTCCAACATCTTGCGCCAACGCGGTGTTTGATGCCGCCAGCGCTGCAAGCAGAGCAGCGCAACGAATCGCCGTCGAGCCGCGCAAGGCGGCAAAGCGAGTAGATTTCACGTATTATACCCCTGTTTTTGAGCCCTTGCCTGTGATGATGGCATGGGTGCGACCCGGCCCGCACTTGCAGGCAAGCGGGGCATGGCGCTGATTTCTTAGGAAATGTTCCACGGCAAGGGTGTTTTCGACGAACGACGCAATTTCTCTGCGTGCGGAAGTTTCTGCAGAGGCTGGGCCTTCCGTCAAACCGCCCGCCAGAGCCAATTTCTTTTTCCTCTCATGCCGATTGACCCGCTTCCAGCCCGCGTTTAACCGGGTGCTTAAATCACAGTTTGAACCCGCGCCCGGCCGGTTAACCACCGGCCCTGCGTCAAGGAGGAACAGGTAAATGAAGCTCGACAATTCGATCGCCGCCGTCGTCACCGGTGGCGCCTCCGGTCTTGGCGAGGCAACCGCGCGTGCGCTGGCTGCCAAGGGCGTCAAGGTCGCCATTTTCGACCTGCAGGAAGAGAAGGGTAAAGCCGTTGCCGCAGAGATCGGCGGCGTGTTCTGCGAAGTAAACGTTACTTCGGACGAAAGCGTCGAAGCCGGCTTCGCCAAGGCACGTGAAGCCCATGGGCAAGAGCGCATCCTCGTCAACTGCGCTGGCGTCGCCAACGCGATCAAGACCGTGGGCCGCGATCGTGAAACCGGCGCCGTCAAGAAGATGCCGATGGACGCGTTCAAGTTCGTGATCGAGATCAACCTGATCGGCACCTTCCGCTGCATTTCGAACTTTGCTGCGGGCGTGCTGACTGCTGACCCGATCGACTCTTTCGGCCAGCGCGGCGTCATCATCAACACCGCCTCGGTCGCGGCCGAGGACGGCCAGATGGGCCAGGCTGCCTACTCTGCATCGAAGGGCGGCGTGCTTGCCATGACCCTGCCGATTGCACGCGACCTGATGAACGAAGGCGTCCGCGTTAACACCATCCTGCCGGGCATCTTCGAAACCCCGATGATGAAGTCGCTGCCTGAAAAGGCGCAGGAGTCGCTGGCTCAGGCCGTTCCGTTCCCCAAGCGCCTTGGCAAGCCCGAGGAATATGCCGAACTCGCCCTGACCATGATCGAGCTCGACTATTTCAACGGCGAGGACGTGCGTCTCGACGGCGCCATCCGCATGGGTCCGAAGTAAGACGGGACCTGTGGCCGAAGCGGATCTTGCCGCGCCTCCGGGCGCCCGGGCGCAATTGCTCGACACTGCCAGCGCGATAATGCGCGATGGCGATGTCGTGGACATCTCCCTTTCGGAGCTGTCGTTGCGCTCAGGGCTCAATTCGGCGCTGGTGAAGTACTACTTTGGCAACAAGGCGGGGCTGCTGAAGGCCCTTTTGGATCGTGATTGGCAAGCCATCGTCACCAGCGTCGACGCGCTGGTGGCGAAGGACACCATGGACCCGGAAGCAAAGCTGCGGCGGCATATTTCGAAGGTGGTCGATACCTTCTACGCTGTGCCCTATCTGAACCGGCTGACCATGCGGCTGGTGCGCGAAAGCGATGAGGGGGAGGCGCGGCGCATTGCCGATTGTTACCTCTCGCCGATGTATCGTGCCTATGAGCAGTTGATCGGCGAGGGCGTGCGGGCAGGGGTGTTCCGGCCTACTGACCCGCAGCTTTTCTACTTTACCGTCACCGGGGCGGTGGATCGTTTCTTCTCGGCGCGTCTCGTGTTGAAGCACTGCTTCGATCAGGACACGCTGACCGAGGAACTGCGCGACCGGTACCGCGAACACACCATCGATATCATCATGGCAGGCATCCTTGCGCGCTGAATGGCACATAGGCGTCATCGGCGGATCGGGCCTTGCCGATGGAATCGGGCTTGATGACGCGCAGGAGATAGAGGTTTCAAGCCCGTTTGGTGAACCGTCAGGGCCTGTCACCGTCGGCTATCTGGGTGACGCACGCTTTACCTTCATTGCGCGGCACGGCAGGGGGCACCGCATCTCGCCGGGTGCGGTCAATTACCGCGCCAACATCGACGTGCTGAAGCGCTGCGGAGTTACCGATGTGCTTGCGCTTTCCGCCATCGGATCGCTGCGGGAAGAACTCGCACCGGGCCAATTCGTCGTGCCGGACCAGTTCATCGACCGGACTGAAGGCCGCGCTCGCAGCTTTTTCGGACCCGGCCTTGTCGCTCATGTCAGCCTTGCCAATCCGGTCTGCCACCGCCTGGCCGGGCTTGCCGCCAGCGCTGCACGTGCCGCGGGCGCTACGGTGCACGAAGGCGCCTGCTATATTGCCATTGAGGGCCCGCAGTTTTCCACACGCGCCGAAAGCTTGATGTATCGGCAATGGGGTGCGGATGTGATCGGCATGACCGCCATGCCGGAAGCTCGTCTCGCTCGTGAGGCGGAGCTTCCCTATGCGGTTCTTGGCATGGTCACGGACTGGGATTGCTGGCGCGACACCGATGCACCGGTAGAGGCCGGTGAGATTTTGGCCGTGATGAAGGCAAATTCTGGTCTGGCACGAGGTGCGGTTCGCAAGCTTGCCTCAGCCCTGGGTAAGGGCCGCAGCGCCAGTCCGATAGACCACGCACTGGATCACGCCATCATGACTGCGCCGGCTGAACGCGATCCCCGCCTCGTGGCCATGCTCGGCGCCGTAGCCGGACGCGTCCTTGGCTGAATCCTCCGCCCCGGCGAAGTAGGCTGGGGTTTTTCAGCTTGGAAGCCCAAACCGGTTGCATTAGGAACCAACTTGATGCCCGCCACGATTTCACGCCTTGCCGATTTTCTACCGTACTTGCTGTCGGTTACTTCCAATGCCGTCAGCGGGAAAATTGCCGGTGAGTACGAAAGCCGCTTTGGCCTCAAAATCCCGGAATGGCGGGTGATGGCGGTGCTGGGCGACGCCGGATCGCTCACCCAGCGCGACCTGGTCGGCGCGACGCTGATGGACAAGGTAGCCGTCAATCGCGCGTGCAAGGTGCTGGAACAACGCGGTCTGGCAACACGGAGCCCCAATGCGTCGGATGGACGATCGCACCACCTTGAGTTGACTCAGGCGGGTTCGGCGATGCACGGTGAGATCATGGCCATTGCGCTTGATATGGAGTCCCGGGTCTTTTCGGCGCTCAGTTCCGACGAGCGGCGGGACTTCAAGGCAATGCTGGGCAGGCTGCGCAGCCAGGTTCAATCAATGGATGTTCCCGCATGAAGCTGGCTTCACTACGAGGCGGACGTGACGGACGCCTTGTGGTGGTAAGCCATGACATTGCGTGGTGTGCCGACGCCGGCCACATCGTCCCGACACTGCAACAGGCGCTCGACAACTGGGAGCGCAACGAACCTGCGCTCCAGGCATTGGCGCGCGATCTTGAGCATGAGGTTATCCCGCGCGAACGCTTTCACGAACGCGACGCAGCGGCTCCGCTTCCTCGTGCATTCCAATGGGTGGATGGCTCTGCCTACGTCAATCATGTTGCGCTCGCCCGACAGGCGAGGGGGGCAGAAGTGCCGGAGGATTTCTGGCACAATCCGCTGATGTACCAGGGCGGCAGCGACGACCTGCGCGGGGCGCGTGATCCCATAACCGTTGCCGACGAATCCTGGGGCGCCGACTTCGAGGGGGAAATCTGCGTTGTTACCGGCGATGTGGCGCAGGGCGTGACTGCATCCGAAGCCCTCGACCACGTGCTGCTCATTGGCCTGGTGAACGATATTTCGCTTCGCAACGTGATTCCCGGAGAGATCGCCAAGGGTTTCGGTTTCCTCCAGGGCAAGCCTGCCAGCCATTTCTCTCCGGTTTTCGTTACGCCGGATGAGCTGGGCAATGCCTGGCGCGATGGCAGGGTTCATCTCCCCTTGAGGGTCGATCTTAATGACGACGCCTTCGGGCGAGCGGAAGCGGGCGAGGACTGCACGTTCGGCTTCGGCGAGCTGATCGCCCACCTAGCCAAAACGCGACGGATAGGCACAGGAACGATAGTCGGATCGGGAACGGTATCGAACCTCGACCCCGATGGCGGGCCCGGGCGTCCAATAGCACAGGGTGGTCGCGGCTATAGCTGCATCACAGAGCAGCGTATGGTTGAAATCATCCGCTCGGGAGAGGCAAAAACGCCCTTCCTCCGCCAGGGTGACCGCGTGCGGATCGAAATGCGCGATACCGCCGGTCATAGTATCTTCGGCGCGATCGAAGGCGAAGTTTCCAAAAACTGACGGCTCCCCCGGCGAATTTGCGCGAGGGAGCCGTGCGAGTTTTGCTTTGCCTTGTTGACTCAGCCGCCCTTGGCGCCCGGCCCGCCGCCCGAGAAGGCGTCGGAGATCGAACAGGCCGCTGGGCCGAGGATGACCACGAAAAGCACCGGCAGAATGAACAGGATCAGCGGGATGGTCATGATCGCCGGAAGACGAGCAGCCTTTTCTTCCGCGCGCATCATGCGTTCGTTGCGGAACTCCGCCGACAGCACGCGTAGCGCCGATGCCAGCGGGGTGCCGTAGCGCTCCGTCTGGATCATGGTCGTAACGACACCCTTCACCGAATCCAAGTTGACGCGATAGGCCAGATTCTCAAACGCCTGCCGCCGTTCAGAGAGGAACGACAACTCGATAGCCGTCAGCGCGAATTCATCGCCCAGTTCGGGATAGGCGCGCCCGAGTTCACGTGCCACGCGGTTGAACGCGGCATCGACCGTAAGGCCGGCCTCGGCGCAAATCACCAACAGGTCGAGCGCATCGGGCAGGCCCTTGCGAACCGCGGAGGTGCGCTTGTTCATCAGGTTGTCGATGTAGAGATCGGGTCCCTTGTAACCTAGGCCCAGGGCAGCCGCGAAGCCCATGAACTTCTTGAAGGCACCCCATTCCGGGAAATAATTCATCCCATAGATGAGCAATGCTGCGCCTCCGCCCAGGACGATGGGCAACACCATGCGCGCAAAGACGACGGCGACAGCCCATTCTTTCTTTCGGATGCCGGCTTGCGCAAGCTTTTGCTGGATGGTCTTGACCTGGCTATCCTGAAGCACCTTGAGGGACGACAGTAAGCTCGACAAGCGGTCAGTCGTCTCGTTCTTGCGGACAATGCTGACGCGCTTGCGGGCAGTGTTGGTGATGATACCGGACTTAAGCTGTTCGCGCCGCTCGTTCAGTGCCTTCACGCGCTTCTGCATGGGGTCGCGAACTGTCACAGCGGCGTAGATCGCCAGCAGCACGGCGACGGCTGCAACCGCGGCGAGCAGGGAACCGACCCAGAGGACGTCAAAGCCCAGAAGGGTTGGGCCGGATGGTGTGTTTGGCATGACGGTCTGACCCTTCTTCAGATTTCGAAGCTGATCATCTGGGACATGATGAAGACGCCGATGCCCATCCAGACGAGGGCGCCCAAGCCAGTCACGATCAGGCGATCCTCCGTGAAGAAGCCGCCCACGTAACCGGGGTTCATCATGTAGATCATGGCGAAGACGAGGAACGGCAGGGCGCCAACGATATAGGCCGATGCCTTTGCTTCAGAGCTCATGGCCTTGATCTTCAGCTTCATCTGCGCGCGCTTGCGCAACACGTCGGCAAGGTTGGCCAGAGTTTCCGCCAGGTTGCCGCCGGTTTCGCGCTGGATGGCCAAGGTGATGCAGAAGAAGCTGAACTCTGCCGTATTCAGGCGGTCAGCTGTTTCCTGCAGCGCATCCTCCATGGTGCGTCCGATCTTGATACGCTCTGTCACGAGCTTGAATTCCTCGCCAACCGGGCCCGGAACTTCGGTCGATATCACCGTCAGCGTTTCGGTTACGGGAAGGCCGGAGCGAAGACCGCGCACGATCAGTTCGATGGCATCAGGAAATTTCCCATTGAACTTGTCCATGCGCTTTTTGATGGTCCAGCCCACCGCCATGTGAGGCAGGCCACCGCCTATGAACAATCCCGCGCCGACGGCAAGAAGCAGGGCGCCGGACTTGATGTAGACGATCGCCATAATTGCCAGGGCGAGACCCAGCGACGTGTACATGTACTGTGTCAGAGTCCAGCCCTTGCCAGTTCTGTGGAGCCGGAGGGCGAGCGCGGCGCTGCGGGATTCCGACCCCGCAATACGGTGCATCCTTGGCTTTCGTGAGGCCACCGCCTTGCGCAGCTGGGCTTCCACCTTATCGAGCGTGCTTTCCGAGTGCCGGTAGCGGATGGTCTCCAAGCGCCTGGCGCTTTCCTTTGTGGCCGATGGTCCCGCAAACGCAGCCCAAACCAGCCCGAGGAACATCGTCAGGCCAACGGTAATCAGCAGGATCTGTGCGAAATTCATGACCTTGCCCGCCTTCCTATGTCACAGGCCAACAGACAGGCCCGGAGCGAAGTTGGCGGCCACCATCCGGCGGCCGCGCCCCTCCAACATTGTTATGCAGCCGCTGCGGCCGGAGCCTTTGACTTCTTGGCCATGAGAGATTTTAAGTCGAACTTGCCCAGCAAGGACTTCTTGGCTTCACTGGCTTCTTCCGCACTTTCAGCACCGGCATTGACGATCGCGTCGCTGAGTTCGCGGATCGCCGCGCCGGCCTTTGTCGAGCGGTTCGCTTCCACGAAGGCCTGGCCCAGCTTGGCCGCGTTGGTCGCCGCTTTGTTGTCGAACGGGATCATGAAGTTGATCTTGCGTTCGATGGAGGCTTCGAAATCGGACTTGCTGATCTCCGGTGCGCCTACATGGATCTTGTTGGCGACCACAATGACTTCCGAGTGGGGTGCGTTACCCTTGATCCACGACAGCAGGCGGATTGCATCGCGGGCCGATGCCAACGTCATTTCCGTCGCCAGGACGATCACATTCGCGTCGGCCACAAGGTGCGGGAAATTGATCAGCATGTTGCGGGGCAGATCGATCACGGTCATCTCGAAAGCCTGACGGAACTCTTCCTCAAGCTGCACGAAGGCGGAGCCGTCGGTCATCAGCGGAGAGTTGATCGGCGCTTCGGCGGACAGGATCGCCAGATGATCGTTGGCGCGGATCATCGCGCGTTCGATGAACAGACCGTCGATGCGGCTGGGGTTCTCGATCGCGTCGGTTAGGCCGCGGCCCGGCTCGAGATCCAGCGTCAGCGCGCCGGAGCCGAAGTGGATGTCGAGATCCAGTAGTGCGGTCGGCTGCTTGTTGTCCGCGCTGAACACCCAAGCCAGCGAAGTCGCCAGCGTGGAAGCGCCTACACCGCCTCGTGTGCCTATAACAGCGGTCGAGATGTGGCGCTTGGCGTTCGTGCCGTCGCCGTGCTTGGGCGCTGCGAACACCGCCTGTGCCTGCACAAGCGCGTCTCGCACCACTCCGGGTGAAAGCGGCTTGAGCAGGTAGTCGTGAATTCCGCTGCCCAGCAGGTCGCGGTAAAGGCGCACGTCGTTGACCTGGCCGATGGCAATAACCACCGTGCCCGGCTCGCAGACTTCGGCGAGGGCATTGATATCGGTCAACGGGTCGCCGCTTTCCGACAGGTCGACCATCAAGATGTTCGGGCTGGCCGTGATCGACAGTGACTGAACCGCGTTGCGAAGACCACCCTTGTGGCACTTCTCCGGCTGCCAGCCCATTTCGATGACGACAGGACGCAGAACGTCCAGAGAGTTTTCGTCGCAGATATAGGCGCTGAATGGGTCGCGTCCGTTGGACGAACTAGGTTTCCAGGGTGCGTTCATGACTTATTTCCCGCCGCTCTGAGTTGCATTTGCCTTGAGGCCGTCTTCGCCGGTCGGCTTGGCCTGACGATAGCTGTCGATTGCCTTGTTCGAGCTCATTACCACCGTGGTTGCATCACCCTCTGCGCCCTTAACTAGGTGCTCGGGGTTGGCGACCATCGCCGCAAGATTGCTGTTCACGCCGCAGCCGAAGTTGCTGGTGGTCGCATTGTTCAGGTTCACGTCCGACTTCGCGCTCCAGTCCGGACATCCCGGCACGCGAGCGGCTAGGCGCGAGACAATGACCCGGGCAGTTCCCGCATTGACATAACCCGCAGTTACCGGAACGTCGTCGCCGAGAAGGATGCCATAGCGCGAGGCGATGGCTTCAACGATGGCTCGGGTGTCGGGGCTGCCGAGCGGATCGTCGATCGCGACGCGATCGCCATACCGCAGGTTCATGGCCTCAAACCATCCGGCAAGCCGACGCTGTTCGGGATAGGCTAGGCCCCCCGATCCCGTCGCCACGTCCAGCGCATAGTTGGTGCGTTCGACGACTGGCTGGTGCAGGCTTTCAAGCGAGCGATTGGTGGGCATGCCACCACAGGCCGAAAGGCTCATGCCAACTGCAAGGACAAGCGTACAGGATGCAAGCTTGCGGGCGCGATTGATCTTGGTCGTGCGCATGGTGTTCACCTTTCTCAATCGAGGTTGAAGCCCGGAGCCGGTGTCGAAGCGGCGTCGGCGGACTTGCGATTGCTGCGCGAAGTGCGGTCATCCGGCTGCTGCGGGGCGATGCCCACAGGTGGAAGAGCACCACCGCCAACGGACGGATCTGTTGTCGCTGCCGGTGCTGTGGTTGGCATCGCGCGCTTGCCGCCCGAAATGCCGTCGCTTTCCATGTTGCCAAGGAGGCGCTGCAGTTCGTCCGGAGCCCGGAACCCGTCGGTCGGCAGGACGATGTCCCTGTCATTGACCGGGTTGACTAGGTACGGCGTGACGACGATCACCAACTCGGTCTCGCCCTTGCGATACTGGGTCGAGCGAAACAACGAGCCCAGGATGGGAAGGTCGCCCGCGCCCGGCATCTTGTCGATGGCGTTCACAGAACGATTGCTCATCAATCCGGCGATCATGAATGCCTGGCCCGAGCCCAGCTCCACTGTCGTCTCAGCCCGGCGGATGGTCAGGGCGGGGACGGAGTAGCCGTTCAGCGTGACGGCGCCGTCCGAAGACAACTCGGACACTTCCGGACGCACGCGCAGCGAAATGCGACCATTGGACAGGACCGTGGGCGTATAGGCCAGGCTGACACCGTATTTCTTGTATTCGATCGTCGTGGTCCCAAGGCCCTGCGCGAGAGGGATGGGATACTCGCCGCCGGCGAGGAAGTCTGCCGTCTCGCCCGAAAGTGCGGTCAGGTTCGGCTGCGCGAGCGTTGAGACAAGGCCCACCGTTTCCGCGGCGTCGAGTGCACCGAGAAGGTCGAGACCCAGAAATTTGCCCGCGAAGCCGAGTGTAGCGCCAAGTTGGTTCGTTTTTATGGCGGAAGCGTTGTCGTTCGTCAGACCGACGCCCAACGGGGCACCGGGGATAAAGCTAGTCGAGAAGCCTTCACGGCCTTGGCCGAGTCCGAACTTGAATCCGGAAGTTTGGTCAACCGTAGCAAGGTTCACGCCCAGCGAGCGGATGAACGAACGGCTTACCTCGGCGATGCGGACCTGCAGGTTGACCTGCAGCGGCGTCGCCATGCGCAGTCGGCTGATGACGTTTGGAGCCTGTGCCGACGAAGAACCGCCGCCGACGAAGGCCGTGACAAGGCGCTGAGCCTCTGCCGCATCCTCGGGAGAGCCGATCGTGCCGGTCAGCAGGAAGGTGTTGGTGCCCATGGTCGATACATTTATCTTAGCGTCGGGCATGGCGAGGTTCAGCATCTGGTCGATGCTGTCGATGTTCGATCCCACGCGGATATTGGCCGACCAGATCACGTCCCCCGACGCGTTGCTGGCGTAGATGGTGGTTTCCCCGCCGGCCTTGCCGAAAACATAGAGCTGGCGGCTCGACTTCACCTGGACATCGGCGACGGAGTCATTGGCGACGAACACGTCAGCCATGCTTCCGGCCACCGTCACGAGCTGGCCCCGTCCGATGGAAAGCGTGATATCGTTAGCGGGACGCATCACCGACTGGGCCTGGGCGGGAGCAGCGGGCACCAGGGCCAGCGGCGTCAGCGCACATGCAGCGGTGAAGAAGGTCTTCACAAAGCGGCGGTTCATGATCTTGCCCCTCAAAGAAAAGTGGTGAGCGCTGTTGATTTCCGGCATCTTACTTCCCCACCGGAACAGCGCTGGTGTCCTTGCCGCGCGTCACGCGGACCGTGGGACCCATGTAAAGGCCAGTGGCGACCGGCCCCTGAGCGGACCCGCCGGCAACCTGACGAGTAGGCATCGGCACGGTGCGGCGCTGGAAGCGAGACACATCGCCGCCGGTCACAAAGCTGGAGCGCGCGTCGATCGGGTTGTTGATGGCTTTCTTGAGTAGGCGCTCTTCCTCTTCGGGCGTGGCACCCTCGGGCACCTTGACCTCGCCGCTGGCAAGAGCTCGCTCAAGTTCGGACTGGTTGTCTGCGATAGACCGCAGCGAAAGCGTAAGCGTGCCCAGCGTCTGGGCAACCGCAACCTTTTCCGCGATGCGCGGAGTGACTTCAAGAGTGACGGTGCTGAACTTGCGGACCACGGTCTTGCCTTCGACCTTTTCCGTCTCGGTCGACTGGTCGGTCGCCAGCACACGAATATTACGAAGGATGGTCTCCGCAATCTTCAGAGGCGCGCCCTCCGCACCATCGCTCTTTACGCTCTGGGTGAGCACTAGGTCGATGCGATCGCCCGGAAAGACGAAGCCGGCGACGCCGGTCTTGGCAGAAACCGGTACGGTGATAGCGCGCATGCCTGCACCCAGAGCGGCAGCCAGGAACCCGCGATCACCCGGTGACACGAGAGCTCCCTGCGTGACTGGCTGGCCGGCCGTGATGGGGAAGCGAACTACTGTGCCTATCAGCTTGGCCATGTCGGCCTCACCGTCGATGAAGTAGGCGTCCTGCACCATGTCCTTTGGCCAAGCCTGGAAAGACATAGCATCGGCGGTGATGATAGTGCCTGCGGGAAGTGCCCGCTGTGCAACCAGCACCTTCGGTCCGTTGACGGGCAGCGCCTGCGCGGCCTCAGCTTGTGGTGCGGCTGCACCCGCGAACATGCTTCGTGCCGCAAGGGCTGTGCCGATGGCCACGACCAGCGCTCCTATAAGCAACATCAGCTTCTTCTTGTCCATGGCTTAACAGCCCCCCTGGAAAACACCCGAGATCAGATAGACTTACATTCAGGCAAAATGGTTAAGATCAGGTTCACCGCAAATTCACGCCGTCTGGGCCGCCGGCAGGTAATGGCCTGCAAGCACCCAAAGCCCGGCAAATGCGATGGCCAGTCCGTATGGAATGGCGATCCGGTCCCTGTTGCGCCGGGCGACATGCCAAGCGCCGAAGATGATGGTGATGACGCCGCCCGCGACAGCCATCACGAAGATGAGCTCAAGAAACCACATGGGCTGGATCCACAGCGCCAGCGCGGTCAGCAGCTTGACGTCACCTCCGCCCATCGCGCGGATCGCGAACAGGCCGGCAAGCACGATGAAGGCGGCCAGGGCGACTGCAAGCTGGATACCGATGTCATGAAGAGTCATCCCACTCGCCCACCAATAGAGCGGCGCGCCAAGTGCGATGGCGGCATTCAGCCAGTTGTCGATCTTGCGGCGGCGCAGGTCGGTGAAGGCTGCGATCAGCAGCCCGATTGCAAGCGCGCAAAGCAACCCGTAGGAAAATAACCCACCCTGCATGAAATGCCCCCCTAGTCAGGAAGCATGTCTAGCAATCATGACTTACCAAATAGTAACCAACCGTTTCAGGCTGGAATTAGCCAAGTGAACGAAGCCGCAAAAATACCTGTGAAGGGTAGTGATCGCCGGGTCATTCCCGCCACCGCGAGCGAAAGCTGCTGGACCGCGCCGGACGGTCATGCGATCCGCCGGATCGAATTTGAACAAGCGCGGGAAAGCCCGCGCGGGTCGCTGCTGTTCATGCCGGGCAGGGGCGACGCCTATGAGAAATACCTTGAAACTCTCGACTATTGGAACGCCCGTGGCTGGCGGGTAACTTCGCTTGACTGGCGCGGACAGGCGGGCTCTGGCCGGCTGGGCCTTGATCCGGTTACCGGGCACGTCGATGACTTCGCGACGTGGGTGGAAGACATTGCCGCATTCTGGACGGAGTGGTCTGCGACGGCACCGGGGCCAAGGATACTCGCCGCGCATTCGATGGGCGGGCACATCGCCCTTCGCGCCCTTGCTGAAAGGCGTGTCGATCCTGACGCTCTCGTCCTTTCCGCACCCATGTTGGGCCTGCCGAGGGTCGGGCCCACGGCCATGCTGCATGGGGTTGCGCGAATGATGGCCCGGCTTGGCGACCCGCGCCGCCCCGCCTGGAAATGGAGTGAAAAGCCGGGGCAGGTGCCGCTGGACCGCATACAACTGCTGACTCATGACGAGGAGCGCTATGCCGATGAATTATGGTGGCGGGACAATCGCCCAGCACTCGTCATGGGGCCTGGAAGCTGGGGTTGGGTAGAGCGGGCCTTCGCCTCAATTCGCGCCATGGAGCAGCCGGGCATGCTTGAGGCCGTGACCACTCCCGTATTCCTCACCGCGACCACGGCGGACCGGCTGGTCGATTTTTCGGCAATCGAGCGCGCATCACGGCGGCTCCCACATGCGGAACTTCAGGTCTTTGGTCCTGAGGCCCGGCACGAAATCCTCCGCGAAGTGGACCCCGTCCGCGATAAGGCTCTTGCCGCCATCGACGATTTCCTCGACCGGGTGGCTCCGAAGCAAGATTGAGCGGAAATGGCCGAGAAATACGATATTGCCATAGCCGGAGCGGGCATGGCCGGCGCATCGCTGGCGGCATGTCTGGCGCCGTCCGCGCGCGTGCTGCTGCTGGAGGCAGAGGAACAGCCCGGTTATCACGCGACGGGGCGTTCGGCGGCATTCTGGACGGAAAGCTATGGCGGGCCGGGCGTCCAGCCCTTGACCACGGCATCAGGCGCCTGGTTGCAAGATAATGGTTTCCTGAAGGCCCGCGGCGCGCTGACGCTGGCCAAGGCCGGGCAGGAAGCGGAGGCGGAAGCATTCGCCCAGCGTTATCGCGCGCTGGGTGTCGCGGTAGACCTTTTCGATCGCGCGGAAATAGAGGCGCGCGTTCCCGGCCTTCGACAGGGTTGGGCTGTTGGCGCTTACGAGCCTGAGTGCCGGGATATCGATGTCGCCGGGGTGCATCAGCACTACCTTGCCGCCGCCCGAAAGTCCGGTGCGGAGCTGTGGTCATCCGCACGGCTTGTGTCGGCGGCTCTGCATGGCAGCGGCTGGCGGCTGGGCAT
>JBEVKC010000117.1:0-12660 GCA_040509895.1 Novosphingobium sp.
GAAGCAGCGGTCAATGCCGGTGGCTACCTGCCAGGCTTTGGCATCCACATATGCGACGTGGAGGTCGATGCAGAAACCGGTCATACCTTCATCAAACGCTATACCGTCGTGCAGGACGTGGGCACTGCGATCCATCCTGACTATGTCGAGGGCCAGCTTCAGGGCGGGGCAGTGCAGGGTATCGGCTGGGCCTTGAATGAGGCCTATATCTATGACGCTGCAGGAAGGCTCGATAACGCCGGGTTCCTCGACTACCGCATGCCGGTCTGTTCGGACCTGCCGATGATCGAGACGGTCATGGTGGAAAAGCCCAATCCGGCACATCCCTATGGCGTGAAGGGTGTTGGCGAAACGCCAATCGTCCCGCCGCTTGCTGCTGTCGGCAATGCCGTCAGCCGGGCCATCGGTCAGCGGATGCACGACCTGCCGATCACGCCAGATCGGGTCTACGCGGCGGCAAAGTCCAGGGCCTGAGCTTGGCCCGCGTCACCATCCTGCCTCCGTTGGATGCCGAGTTTTTCGGCGGCGCGAGCAGTTTCGAGGTCGATGCCGGCAATGTGTTCGAACTGGTCGGGATGTTGGGACAGCGCAGTCCGGGTTTTGCTGAGGTTGCAGACGTGCGCGCCGCCATTGCAGTGGATGATTTACTGACGGCGGACTGGGCGACCCCGCTTTCCGGCACGTCGAACGTCCTGCTCGTTCCGCGCGTGGGTGGAGGATAGAATGCCGCAGACCCTGTCATGGAACGCGCTCGACCCCTTTGGGGCGGAGGTTTTTCTAGACCTGTCAGCAACGCTTTCGGCCGAAGTGGAGGCGGAACTGGTAACCCTGCTTCATGATCGCGGCCTAATTCTCGCCCGTGGGCAGTCGCTGTCGATGGCGCGGCAGCAGGAGATTTGCGCCCTTTTCGGCCCGATTCTGCTCCGGCAGGGTGAGAACGGCTACATGACAAATGAACTGGGCGGCCCTTCTGCCTCAGAGCTTACTTTCCATTCCGACGCTGCCTACACGCCGCATCCCTTCGATGCTCTTTCGCTGCATGCCCTTGACGTCGTGGATGACGCATCCTCCACGCGATTTGTGAGTGCGGAACAGGCGTTAGACAGTCTGCCCGATGGGCTGCGCCAACGGTTGGCCGGCCTTGAGCAGGAAATGATCGCACCGCACTATACGGAGATTGCCGGGCGCGCATGTGATCGTAGCAATTCGCAGGCGCAAAAGCGGGGAACAATGCCCGCGATCAACACTAATCCGCACAATGGCCGGAACTGCGTATGGGTGGGTGAGATGCAGACCGCGCGGCTTCTGGGGCTGGATTGGGAAGAAAGCCGCGATCTGCTGCATGAAGTATTCGATCACCTTTACGCTCCGCAGAACGTCCTTGAGCATCGTTGGCGCAATGGCGACATCATCATCTGGGACAACATCGCGCTCCAGCACGCGCGTGGGAATGTCGAGGGCGTTGGCAAGCGCCTTTTGCAACGCGTGATTGTTGGTGTGGAAGGTGTTGCGCCGCACGTCGCGGCAGCCTGACTCAGCCGTCGGCCACTTCCACCGTCGCGCCCCCCTGCCATCGCCTCAGCACGAGATAGCGCCCGTGCAGCGCGCCGCGATCGCGGATGCCAAAGCCTAACAGGGTACCTTCGTGCCCCTCTGCAGCAGGTAACCACTTCACTTGCTCAAGACCCTGTTTCACGCCGTCGCGGGTGAAGTCAGGCGCACGGACCAACCCCTCTGCGACCAGTCGGCCCAGGTCATGTCCCTTGGCAGCCCGGACGGACTGCTGTGGCGGTAGTTGCATATCCTCCCGTAGTGCGCGCAGCGTCAGGTTGGAGTCCGAGAACATGTCGATGTAGGTCCAGCCTTCTACAGCGCGCGCAAAGTCGCCGTGATAACCGCGCAGACCTGCGGTGTTCATGATGCGCGGCCCCTGCCAATGCCGTTCTGCCAGCGGGCGGGCCACCGCAGGCGCGGACAAGCCCAGCCCAAGATAGACAAATGCGTCCGGTTGCTCCGCCAGTACCTTATCTACCTCCCCTGTCGCATCCTCCTCCAGCGGAGAAATTCCTTCGGCCGCCACGATCTGCTGGCCAAGGATGCGCGCTTCGTCCTGAAGGTATTTCAGGTGCCGCGTGCCGATTGGTGAGAGATCGTAAACCACCCCAAGACGTTTCGCGCCCAGCGCCGCAAGGTGTCGGGCCATGACCAGCGATTCGTCTTCATGAGAGCCGACCTGCAGGTGGAACATATATTCGCCGCGTGCTCTCTCTGCTCCTGCCCAGTTGATCGTAGGGATGCGCGCGCGCTCGACCCATGGGGTGGCGGCTAGCGCGTTGTCGCCAATCGCCGGGCCGACGATCATGGCAACATCTTGCTGCGCCAACTCGCCGAACGCGCGCTCAACCGCGTCCGCTCTGCCGGAAGGTAGGCCGAGGCCATAAGCGTGAATGAACGCGACTTCGGCATCGAGCCTGCCTGCCGCCTGCAGTGCCGTAACTTCACGCTCCAGCCACGGGGTCACGTCGCCGGGCGCGGGTGGACCGTCAGCCATGTCGTTCAGGATACCAATGCGGACTTGCTCAGCCATATCCTATCCTCCCGGCGATGCTGCGATGCCTTGCCGTAGCTTCGGAACCTAGCCTAGCATGCGCAAAAGCGCCGGGAAGGGCGCGATTGGGAAGAGAGCAGGATGATCGAAGTTTCCAAGATTATTGGCGCGGCCAAGCAAGCCGCAGGTCGCTCTGACTTTGGCGTCGATGGCTGGCAGGAGGGGCTCGAAATTCTCGTCGATTCAGCCAACCGCGAAGCGCGGCTGAATGACGCGGGTGAGGCCATGTTCTCTGGCCAGGCTGTGATGATGCTGATGCGCCGGCTAGAGATAGAGGACTGGTACACCCGGCATCCGGAAATTGACGACCAGCAGATCGTAGCCCCGCTGATGGTGCTCGGCCTGCCGCGCACCGGCTCTACTGCTGCCCATTGCCTGATGGGCGAAGACCCGGCCGTGCGCGTCATGCGCAACTGGGAGGCGATGATGCCCTGTCCGCCTCCCGAAGCGGAAACCTACCAAACCGATCCGCGCATCGCCCTGATGGACGAGCAGATGAAGCGCCGCGACGAAATGACGCCGCGCATGAAGCAGATGCTTCCCTCCACCTCGACCTCGCCGACAGAAGACCAGCTAACCATGGGCTATGACTTCAAGTCGCAGATATTCCAGGCATCATTCCGCATTCCCACATATGCGGAATGGTTCAACCACAAGGCAGATCTTGTGCCGACGTTCCACTATGTGAAGCGGGTGCTGAAGCTGCTGCAGTGGCGTTGTCCGCCGACGCGCTGGCGGCTCAAGAACCCGACCTATGCGTTGTTCATCAATGCCCTCGACAAGGTCTTTCCCGATGCGCGCTATTGCATGACGCACCGCGATGTCGGCAACGTCATCCCGTCTGTGGCGGACCTTTATTTCGAGATGCACAAGCCCAACACCGATACGCCGGACAAGGCGTGGATGGGCGAGGTGATGAGCGACGCCTGTGAACTTGGCATGAGGCGGATGATCGCCTTCCGTGAGGCCGGGAACGAGAAGCGCTTTTTCGACATCCACTTCGCGCCGTTCCAGAAGGAACCATTCCCGACGCTTGAGCGGTTGTACGAATTCCTGGGCGAAGAATTCACCGGCGAGGCGAGGGCGCGGATGAAGGCCTGGCGCGAAAGCACACCCAAGGACAAGCACGGCGCACATGAATACCATCCCGAGGAATACGGGTTGGACGTCGCGAAACTGCGGGATCGTTTCCGTTTTTACTCAGATCGTTTTGGCGTTCCCACTGCGTGACGCTTGCAAAGATCGCCGCTCCCGCGCAACCCGGCGTCCATGACTGACAACGGCAATATCCTCGCCCATTTCCTCAGCGTGGCGGCAACTGCTGGTGACAAGCCCTTCCTGATCGAGGGTGAGCGGACGGCGCTGTCTTTCGCCGATCTCGATGCCCGGACGGGGTGCTTGGCAAGCCGCCTTCGCACTTTGGGCGGGCAGGTGGGTGACCGGATTGTCGTTCAGGTCGACAAGTCGGTTGATGCGGTGTTGCTCTACCTAGCGGCATTGCGGGCGGGGATGGTCTTTGTTCCGCTCAACACGGCCTATACTGCCACCGAACTCGAGTATTTTCTGGGCGATGCGGAGCCGGCAATTGTCGTGTGCCGCCCGGCGGAAGAACAAGCCGTCCGTCCCCTGATAACATCGGGCAGGCTGGTCACGCTGGGCGATGACGGCACCGGTAGCCTGCTGGAGGACATTCCAGATGAGGTGCTGCCGGTCGTGCAGCGGGCTTCGTCAGACCTTGCCGCAATACTCTATACCTCGGGCACTACCGGGCGTTCCAAGGGAGCCATGCTCAGCCACGGCAACCTGCTTAGCAATGCACAAACACTGAAGGAGCTGTGGGGCTGGCGGAGCGATGACGTGCTGCTGCACATCCTGCCGATCTATCACGTCCACGGCCTGTTCGTGGCACTGCATGGTGCGCTGCTGGCTGGAGCGACAGTGGTCTTCCACAAGGGCTTTGATCCGGCAAATGTGATTGCCGACTTCGCTCGCGCGACCGTGCTGATGGGAGTGCCAACGCACTACACGCGCCTGACCGCCGAGGAAGGACTGACTCCGCAAGCCTGCAGCAACATGCGGCTGTTCATCTCCGGCTCTGCGCCCCTGCTTGCCGAGGCGCATCAGCGGTTCGAGGAGAAGACCGGCAAGCGCATCCTTGAACGCTATGGCATGACTGAGACTGGGATGATCACTTCCAACCCGTATCTCGGCGGTGAGCGGGTGGCGGGAACGGTCGGTTATCCGTTACCCGGTGTTGAGGTCCGCATAAGGGGTGGAGCCGGGGAGCTGACCAGCGCCGGTGAACCCGGGGTGCTGGAGGTACGTGGGCCGAACGTGTTCTCAGGTTATTGGCGCATGCCGGAAAAAACTGCCGAGGAAATCCGTAGCGACGGCTTCTTCATCACCGGCGACGTCGCGACGCAAGCGCCTGACGGTCGCATAACGTTGGTCGGGCGAGCCAAGGACCTCATCATTGCGGGCGGCCTGAACATCTATCCCAAGGAGATTGAGGAGGCGATCGACGCACTGCCCGGTGTGGATGAATCGGCCGTCATTGGCGTGCCGCACCCTGACATGGGGGAGGGCGTCGTCGCGGTGGTCGTGCCTCAGAAAGGCGCTGTCCTTGATGAAGCGCAGATTTTGTCCGGCATCGCCGACAAGCTTGCACGATTCAAGCAGCCGCGCCGGGTGATCGTGGTCGATGCCCTGCCGCGCAACGCCATGGGCAAAGTGCAGAAAGCGGTGCTGCGGCAGGAATACGGAGGACTGTTTGCCTGACGATCAGGCTCGCGCACCGCGCTGGAAAAGGCGCTGTGTGCATACCTCATAACTGGGATCCTCGGCGCCCAGTCCCAGCAGGCCCCCGCCCGTGAACGGTCGCCGGATCTGCAGGTCGTAGGTCACGACGCGCTTGGAAAAGCGCCACTTGCCGTCGGCGCAGCGGCGGTAGTTGTCGATGTACCGCACGGCCATGAAGTCTTCTTCGCGCCCGCCATCGCGGTTCGGAATTACGTGATAGGCAAGCGCATAGACCTCTCCATTACCCTCGTCGCCGTCCACGCTGATCATGTGGTTGCAGACGTGGTGGCCGCTGTAGGGCATGTAGGGCAGCGACTGTTCGATGAAGTCGCAATAGGCGTCCGCCGGGCCGTCGAAGCTGTCGCCATGGGAGTCGGTAGCGTCCTCGATGTAGAGGTCGCGCAGCAGTTCCACGTCCTTGCGGTCGATCGCGCGCGAATAGCAGAGCACCAGGTCGCGGATGGCCTCGCGGTCAATAACCTGCTGCAGCGCTTTTTCGTCGATTGCCATTCGTTCCTCCCGAATTGTTTTAGAGCAGCGATCCGCCGTTTACCGACCATACCTCGCCGGTGACGAAGCTTGCCTTGTCCGATGCGAGATAGGCAACCAGGCCGGACATTTCCTCTGGCGTGGCAAAGGGGCGGCCAACCAAGGTACGGCGCTGGCGGAGCGCCTTGTCCTCGTCCGTCAGCGTTGCCGCATGCTTGCTGAAGAAGTCGTTGGACGGATTGAACCGGCTACCCTTGCTGAAGGCGTCCGGATCGCGAGCGAAAGTCGCATAGGGTGCAACCGCATTCACACGGATACCATGCTGGCCGACTTCCTTGGCGAGGACGATGGTAAAGCTGTGCACCGCGCCCTTCATCGCCGAATAGACGGGCAGCATGTAGTCGCCCACAAGCCCGGCGGTTGAGCCGAGATTGACGATGGCGCCCGTCTTACGCTCGATCATTCCCGGCAGAACGGCATGGGTCATGCGCAGCACGGTGCCGAAGTTGAGGTCGATGTCGCCCAGCCACTTCTCAGGGTCTGAATCGACGAAGAAGCCCTGATCGACGTTGCCGCCGACATTGTTGACCAGCACATCCACCGGACCGAGCTTTGCCGCTTCGGCAAGGATGAGTGCGGGCGCGGCTTTGTCCAGAAGGTCTGCAGCGACGAAGATTGCGTCTTCCGCGCCGCGTGCCCTGGCTGCTTCCACCAGCTTCGCACCAGCCTCTGCATCGCGGCCCACAGCTACAAGGCGAACGCCTTCATTCGCCAGTTCAAGCGCGATACCGCGTCCGATGTTGGCGGTCGCGCCAGTTACGACGGCGACCTTGCCCTTCAGTCCCAGATCCAATGCAACTCTCCCGTCAGGCGTCGGCGATTTCCGCCCGGTAGCTTTCGACTTTCTCTTCAACCACCTTGATGAGGTGACGGCAGAGCACTTCCTTTTCCATGAAATGGATATGTTCGATAGCGCCGCTGGACAGCCCACGCTGGCCCGCCTCGATCACGGCCACATCTTCGCTATGAACGTCACGCGTGGTCGCCATCATTGCCTCACGAGCATAGCGCACGCTGGCAGTCTCATCGTCACCTACCCAGTACAGCCGGATGACACCGCGAGAACGGCCAGCCTCCAGCGGATAGACGTTGTGCAGGAAGTGGTTGCCCGACGTGCCGAGCAGGAACAGGTTGGGGAACAGGGCGAAATAGTCACGCTCGTAGGGGTGGCCCATCACGCCGTCCGCCGCAAGACGTGCGGCTCCGCGCCTTGCCATGAGCATCATGCTGTCGCTGATCTTGCCGTTGGGATCGGTCCAGATGGTCTGGGTGCGGTGCGGCCCATGCAAGCTGAAGCTCGATGGATAGCCGAAGGGATTTTCGCCGCCGATACCTGGCCCCGCGCTACGCGGATGGATGAAGCGCAGGTGGTAATTCTCCTGGAAGTTGTCGTAGGTCAGCTTCCAGTTCGCTGCGATTTCGTACTCGTACTGATGGAACGCAGTCGCGCGAGCGACGGGAAGCTGCTCCATCCGCTCGGCCAGCGGACCCAGATAGTCGCGCAGTGACTGCTGCGTTTCAAAGCAGACGAATATCAGTCCGGCACAAACTTCGGTTGCGACCTGCGGCAGGGCGCAGGCTTCCTTGCTCGTATAGAAGCGCTCAAAGTCCGGGGCAGAGATCAGGCTGCCATCGGTGCCGTAGGTCCACATGTGGTAAGGGCAACTGAAGGTAGCTTTCTTGCCGCACTTGTCGCTGACCAACTGGGTGCCGCGGTGCGTGCAAGCGTTGTGCAGCGCACGGATCTTTCCGTCCTTGCCATGCACTACGATCAGCGAAGCATTGGCGAATTCCAGGTCCACCCGGATGAAATGGCCCGGCTCGGGCACTTCGCAGACATGGCCTATGTTCAGCCAGCTGCGCCGGAATACGGCGGTGCGCTCCAACTCGAACCATTCCGGATCGTAGTAATAGCGTGCAGGAATCGGCTCTGTGCCAAGCGCAAGCGGATCGTCCTTAACTTCCAGCCTGCCTGCGTGGACATTCATCTCCGCTCTCCCAAGTGCGTCCTGGCAGTGGGATAAGTCCGTGCCTCAACATTTACAACACCTATGTCGTAAATGTTGAACACGCCCTAGCGATTATTCCGTGTTCGCAGCACGCAGCGTAGCTCGGAGGGCGTACCATCCGGTGAGAGTCTGCGGACCAAGCCGTGGGTTTTCCGGATATATTTCTCACCGTCGCGCGGGCCGCTGGTCATGATCAGCAGGTCGTCGACCAGCAGGTAGTTTCCGTTCCCCCGGTCAGTCTTGTAACGCGACGCCTGCTTGATCTCGAAATCGGAGGAGGGCACGTGAAGTCCCGCAGGGCCAAGCGCATCGCCGGGAAGTTCGCAGATATAGCGGCCGATGGGCATGGTTCCGATCTGTCCGCTCACCGCCATGGCGGGTGCTGCAGTAACAGTCAGGAACATGAGCGCGACAAGCTTCTTCATGGGCAAACCGCTACCAGCCCCAGCGCGTGATTGCCAGAGCGGCCTGACCGCGCTAAGGGCGCGCCTTTCCCGAATTACGCTCTTTCGCATCAGAGGCTCTCCCCATGAAGATCAGCGGCGTGGACATTCGTCCCGGCAACATCCTGGAATACGAAAAAGGCATCTGGAAAGTTGCCAAGATCCAGCACACCCAGCCGGGCAAGGGCGGGGCCTTCATGCAGGTTGAGATGAAGAACCTGATCGACGGCCGCAAGACCAACGTCCGTTTCCGCAGCGCCGACACGGTTGAGCGCGTGCGCCTCGACACCAAGGACTTCCAGTACCTCTATGCAGAGGGCGACCAGCTGGTGTTCATGGACAAGGACACCTACGACCAGATCAACCTGCCTTCCGACCTCCTCGGCGATGCCGCTGCGTTCCTTCAGGACGGCATGGAAGTGCTGCTTGAAATGTGGGAAGAGCGCCCGATCTCGGTGCAGCTGCCCGATCAGGTCGAAGCCAACATTGTTGAAGCCGACGCCGTGGTGAAGGGCCAGACCGCTTCGTCGAGCTACAAGCCGGCAATCCTCGACAACGGCGTGCGCATCATGGTTCCGCCGCACATCGAAAGCGGCACGCGCATCGTGGTTGACGTTTACGAACGCACCTACGTCGGCAAGGCTAACTGAGCGAAAAATGTCAGCAATTTCTGGCCTCATCCGCGTCATGGAAAAAGCTGCTCGCAAGGCCGGGCAGCGTCTCCGTCGCGATTTCGGTGAAATCGAGCACCTGCAGGTTTCCCGCAAAGGACCTGCGGACTTCGTTTCCAAGGCGGATCAGGCCGCTGAGCGCACCATCTATGACGAACTGCTGGCGGCGCGCCCTGACTGGGGCTTCCTGCTTGAAGAAGCGGGCGTGATAGAAGGCGATCCGAACAAGCCTCGCTGGGTGGTCGATCCGCTGGACGGCACGTCGAACTTTCTTCACGGCATCCCGCACTTCGCTATTTCCATCGCGGTGCAAGAGCCACGACTGGACGGCAAGGGCTGGGGCGAAGTCACGGCTGGCATTGTCTATCAGCCGATCACCGACGAAAGCTTCTGGGCCGAAAAGAGCCGCGGTGCGTGGTTGCACGACAGGCGCCTTCGCGTTTCTTCGCGCCGGCATCTTGACGAAAGCCTGATAGCGACGGGCATCCCGTTCGCGGGTCATGGCAATGTCGCGCAGTGGGCCAGCATCTATGCGGCACTGGCTCCGCAGGTCGCGGGCATCCGCCGCTTCGGTTCGGCGGCGCTGGACCTCGCGTGGGTTGCGGCCGGGCGTTACGACGGCTTCTGGGAAGCGAATCTCAAGCCTTGGGACACTGCTGCAGGCTGCCTGCTGGTGCGTGAGGCCGGCGGTTTCGTTACTGACTGGCGCGGTCGCTCTGAGCCTGTCTGCGACAACGAAGTGCTGGCCGGCAATGACGTCCTGCACTCAAGATTGCACAAGATTCTTGCCAGCGCGATCAAGGCCGGTTGAAGCCAAGCGCTGGGGCCGCTAACGAACGGCCCGTTGCCCCTGTGGCGGAATGGTAGACGCGAACGACTCAAAATCGTTTGTAGCAATACGTGCCCGTTCGAGTCGGGCCAGGGGCACCACCGCAGATTTCTGGCGCAGATATTGGCGCGATTGCCGGAAAAGCGTGACTGAACTATCACTTGCGCATGATTGCACGCATCCTCGCCGCCGCCTCCCTCATCGCAATCGCTACCGCGCCGCTTAAGGCCGAGACAGTTGCCGAACAAATTTCGGCCGACATGCCGGGCCTTATGGCCGTGTATCGAGACCTTCATGCGAACCCGGAACTGAGCTTTCAGGAAGTTCGGTCGGCGAAGGTGCTGGCCGATGCCGCAAGGAAAGCCGGCTTTGAAGTCACCGAGAAGGTCGGCAAGACCGGTGTGGTTGCAGTGTTGCGCAATGGTCTTGGGCCGACCGTCCTGATTCGCGCCGACATGGACGGCCTGCCAGTGGTCGAGCAGACGGGTCTGCCCTACGCCTCCAAGGCGCGGGGCACATCTACAGCGGGCGTGGAAAGCGGCATCATGCATGCCTGCGGTCACGACACGCACATGACTGCCTGGGTCGAAGTTGCGCGGCTGATGGCTGCGCGCCGGAATGAATGGTCGGGCACGCTCGTAATGATTGGGCAGCCGGCGGAAGAGGTCGGTCTCGGCGCCAAGGCCATGTTGGACGATGACTTGTACGCTCGTTTCCCGAAACCCGATTATGCGATAGCTTTTCACGATTCCGCCGATCTCGCAGCGGGCGTAGTAGGCGCTGCGTCGGGCTGGGCGCTGGCCAATGTTGATTCTGTCGACATCGATGTGAAGGGCGTTGGCGGTCACGGCGCCTATCCGCATACGGTGAAGGACCCGATCGTACTGGCAAGCGCGATCGTCACCCGTCTGCAGACGCTGGTCAGCCGTGAACAGAACCCGCTTGATCCGGCCGTAGTCACGGTCGGCAGTTTTCACGCCGGTACCAAGCACAATGTGGTGTCCGACAACGCCAAACTGCAACTCACCGTGCGCAGCTATTCGGATGAGACTCGGCAGAAGTTGCTTGATGGCATTCGGAGGATTGCTGCGGGTGAGGCGATGGCTTCGGGAATGCCGCAGGACCGTATGCCGGTGGTGACGGTAGAGGATCAGTATACCCGCGCGACTTTCAATTCTCCCGATATGACGAAGGATGTGCTGGACTATCTTGCCACGCAGATGGGCAAGGACCGGGTCATCTCGACGCCTGCCGTTATGGGCGGTGAGGATTTCGGCGAATTCCGCCGGGCGGACGAGGCAAAGATCAAATCAGTCATCTTCTGGGTTGGAGGTCAGCCGGTCTCTGCGATTGATGCTGCAAAGCTGGGCAAGAAAACACTGCCCGCGCTTCACAGCCCGTTCTGGGCGCCGGAGGCCGACGAGGTGATTGCCGCAGGGGCGGAATCCTTGACCCTGACTGCCATGCGCTTGATGCCGAAAGGGCAATGAATTCACTTAGTTGAGTGTGCACTACTCAATCCACTGCGGAACAGCTGAACGATCCGCGCGTTTGTCGCGCAGATAATAGCTTCACAGGAGGATTTGATGGCAGAGGAACACATAACGACGCGCGATCCGTCCGGCACGCACACCACCATCATTACCGATGGCGATTCCCGCGGCGGAGGCGGATCGGGTTGGTTGATTGGACTGGTTCTTCTGGCCGCTCTCGTTGCCGGGATATACTTCTTTACACAAATGTCCGGTAGCGAAGTAGCCAAGGATAACGCCGTCGCAAACGCGGCAAGTGAAGTAGGCGACGCTGCCAGCCAGCTTGGCAATGCGGCGGAGCAGGCAGGAAACGCTGCACAGGATGCAGCGAACAGGGCGAACAATCGCTAGCTCATTTTCTGTAATAATTTCCGACAAGGCTGGGCGCAACCAACTGCGCCTCGCCTTGGATTTCAGTGCTTTACGACATCTGTGTGCGTAAATAAGCTCGCTGTCAAATTTACCGACAGTTTACCCCTTCGGCCTATGTTGCTCGACAAGACCGGCGCGCCGGAAACATCGAAGCGAGGGCATGATCCGCCTTTTCAATCATATTGCCGCAAATGGGCAACCGCTCCCAGGAGTGGCGAATTCTGCTGCCCAGTTACTCCCTGACCATGGGGGGCAACACCCATGATGAGTGCAGGGACGTTGTGGCCGACGGTGGCCCTGATGACGCACGCGCTGGGCGCCCTGACAGCATTGATTGCGACGGCCTGGATATTCCACAGGCGCGACCGTTACGGGCCGGCGGGCACGGCAATTGTCGCCAGCCTTTTTGTAACAGCGCTTTGGTGTGCCGCAATCGGCGTGGGTGGTGGAGTTCGTGAAACCGCCAACTTCGGTGAAGGAGTCAGGAACCTGTGCTGGCTGCTTGCCACCTATTGCCTGTTTTCCACCGACGGACGTCATCGCTCGGTGTCGCCGATCAAGCCTGTCGTCATAGTGTTGGCTTTGGTGGAGATAGTTGATGCAATTGCGCACGCGACATTGCGAATGGCCAACGCACCGCTGGAGCAGATGGCCTTTGACCTTGTGATCGTGTTCCGGCTGCTTTGGACAGTCGGTGGCCTGGTGCTTGTGCATAACCTCTACATCGGCTCATCGCCGCAATCGCGATCAGCGCTCCGCTGGCCTGCAGCCGGCCTTGGTGTACTTCTCGCGTATGACCTGAATTTCTACACAATCGCCTATCTTGACGGCGGCTGGTCGGAAGAACT
>JBEVKC010000118.1:0-6950 GCA_040509895.1 Novosphingobium sp.
CGCATCACAATCACAGCGTCTGGTTGGCGTTGCGCAGCATCTCGTCGACCGAGGAGATCATCTTGGAATTGATCTCGTAGGCGCGCTGGCATTCGATCATGTCGACCAGTTCCTCGACGATGTTGACGTTGGAGGCTTCGAGCATGCCCTGCTTGATGTGGCCGCGCCCTTGCTCACCCGCCGCGCCAATCTGCGCCGGGCCGGAAGCGCCGCTCTCCAGCAGGAAATTGTCGCCGATTGCCTGCAGTCCGCCGGGGTTGGCGAAGCTGGTGATGGTGATCTGGCCCAGTTCGGTTGGCTCGGCATTGCCGGCCGTGGTGGCGGAGATCGTGCCGTCTGCGGCTATGGTGACGGAAAGCGCATCCTCAGGGATGCTGACCGGCGGCATCAGAGCATAGCCCTGCGAGGTCACGATCTGGCCTTCGGGTGAGCGCGAGAAGTTGCCGGCGCGGGTATAGCCTGTCTGGCCGCCGGGAAGCTGCACCTGGAAATAACCGCCGCCATCCAGTGCTAAGTCAAATGGGTTGGCGGTGGTGTTCAGCGCACCCTGCGTCTCGATCCGGGTGGTCGATTGTACGGCAACGCCGGTGCCAAGGTTGAGGCCGGTGGCATAGGCGGTCTCGCTCGACGATTGCTGCCCAGCGACGCGGGCATCCTGATAGGCGAGTGTGGAGAAATTGGCGCGGTCGCGTTTGTAGCCGGTGGTTCCGACGTTGGCGAGGTTGTTGGCGATGACGCGCATCCGCGAGTCCTGCGCCTCAAGCCCGGTGCGGGCGACGTGAAGGGCGGAAGTGGGCATGGTTACTCCTTTTTTTGTGGGTCCCTCACCCTAGGTCCATCTCCCAGCGGGAGAGGGAAGGGGCCGCCGCGTCAGCGGTGGGAAGGGTGAGGGATAGGCAAACTCAAGACATCCGCAGCAGGCTGGCCCCGCCCTCGTCGACATCGCGCGCGGTACTGAGCAGCTTGGCGCGCATGTCGTAGAGGCGCTGGGCCTCGACCATCTCGACGAGAACCTGCGTGGGTGAGACGTTCGACCCTTCCAGCGCGCCTGCCTGAATGCGGGCGTTCTCGTCGGCGGGCAGAACGCCGCCGCTTGGAACACGGAACTGCCCGGCAAGGTCCTTCTCGATCCGGGTGCCGCGCCAGCTTGCCAGCTTCAGCTTGTCGACCTGCGTCGGCGGCTGATCGGGCGTGGCGGGATCGGAGACCATGACGCCCCCATCCGGGGCAATCGATACCCGTGACCCCAGCGGCACGGTGATCGGCCCGCCTTCTCCCATCGCCGGCAGGCCGTCGCCGTTCTCAAGCACGCCGGTGCCCGAAATCGTCAGGTCGCCGCGCCGGGTATAGGCCTCGCCGCCATCGCGTGCCTGCACGGCCAGCAGCGTGTCGCCGGTCATGGCTATGTCCAACTCCCGCCCGGTCTGCATGACGGTGCCAGCGCGCATGGACGCACCATGCACTTCGCCAAGGTTCATCGCCCGCACCTCGATGGAGTCTCCCTCCAGCGTCACTGGGGTGAACTGCATCGTCTCTGCGCGAAAGCCGACGGTCTGGGTGTTCGCCATGTTGCTGGCGATCATCCGCTGCCGGGCCATGGCGGAACTCATGCCCGACATGGCGGTGTAGATCAGGCGGTCCATCGCATCAGGTCCGCAGGTTGATGATTGTCTGCGAGATCTGGGTCGCCGTATCGATCGCCTTGGCATTCGCCTGGAAATTGCGCTGGGCGGTGATGAGGCCGACCAGTTCCTCGGCAATATCGACGTTGGAGCGTTCCAGCGTACCCGACAGTAGGCTGCCATACTTGCCCTGTCCTGCCTGACCAAAGGTGGCTGTGCCCGAAAGGCCGGTTGCTTCCCAGTTGGAAGAGCCGACCTGCTTGAGGCCGGTAGGTGCGATGAAGCTGGCGATCGCGGTCTTGCCGATCACGATATTGCTGCTGTCGGCATAGGTCGCGGTTATGGTGCCATCCTCACCAACGGCGATGCCCGCAAATTCCGCGCCTGCGTTGGTTGCCGGAACCTGTGCATCGACCGGCGTGGTGCCCGTGATGTTGCCCGCCGCGTCGGTGGGGAAGACCTGAAGCCGGTTGTCCGACCCATCGTTGATGAAGCCAAATTCGTCCATCGTGAAGCTGCCGTTGCGGGTGTAGAGCGTCTGGCCGCTCACCCCGTCGCGCAGGGCGACAAAGCCGTCGCCGTTGATAGCGATGTCCAGCGCGGCGCCGGTCTGCTCGACCGGACCGAGTGAGAAGTTCTGGCTGATCTGTTCGACAGCGGCGCCCAAGCCAATCATCATCTTCGGGTTGGTACCCGACACGATGTCGCCGAATTCCACGCGGCTCCGCTTGAAGCCATTGGTTTCGACGTTGGCGATGTTGTTGGCGGTGACGCTGAGGTCGGTCTGGGCATTCTTCAGCCCGTTAAGCGATGTGTAAAACGACATGGGAACTCTCCCTTATGATGGTGTGGAGGGGGCGGCGGCATTCTGGGCCGCAAGGATTGCGTCGAGCTTGTCGGCGATGTCCTGCAGCGTCGCGCCCATCTCGGTCGTTCCGGCGAGCGATGAGAACTGCGCCATCTGGACAAGCATCTCCTTCTGATCGACCGGCGCAAAGGGGTCCTGCATGGTCAGCTGCTTGGTCATCAGGTTCAGGAAATCGCCCTGGTCCAGCGCGGATAGGCCGGACTTTTGCGGGGTGGCTGCGCCTGATGCGGCGCCGGGAATTGAGCTTACGGTCATCTGTTCCTCATCGTGTCGAGCATGAGCTGGCGTACGGTGGAGACTGCCTCCACCAGGTTCTGGTACTGGCGGGATGCTTCGAGCATCTCGACCATTTCGGCGTTCTCATCGACGGGGCTGGCCCAGACGTTGCCCTCCTCGTCGGCGAGGGGGTGGTCGGGATCGTGCTGCTTGATCGGTGCGGCCTGTTCGCGGACGACGGCGGCGACCTGCACTGTGGCGAGGCCGCTGGTCCGGTCGAGCTGCTCGGCAAAGACGGCGCGGATCGGGCGGTAGGCCTCGGCTTCGCTGGCGGCGATGCTGCCTGCGTTCGACAGGTTGGAAGCCGCCGCGTTCATCCGCACCAGTTGCGCCGACATGGAGCGCCCGGCGAGGCCGAAGAGGGTAAGGGGCTGGCCCATGCTCACTCGCCCCTCAGTGCGCGGGTCACGGTTTCGACCCGCCCGCGAATGAAGGTGAGGGTGGCCTGATAGCCAACGGCATTTTCGCCGAAAGCGGCCTGTTCGGTGGACATTTCCACCGTGTTGCCGTCCAGCGAAGGCATCACCGGTACGCGGTAGAGCGTCGCGGCCTTCTCCGCCTCGCCTGCGTCCATGCCCAAGGTGCGGGCCTGCAGCGCCTTGGCGAAATCGAAGTCGCGCGCCTTGTAACCGGGGGTTCCGGCATTTGCGATGTTGGAGGCGATCACTCCCATGCGCTGAGAGCGCAGCTCAAGCGCCATACCGTGGATGCCGAACAGGCTCTCGCTCATTTAATGGCTCCGTCATGTGCCGGCCCGCTGCGGGCTGGCCTTGGCGAAATGTTCAGCAAGCGGCGTGCCAGTTGCCGGAAACGCGGCTTCTGGCGGATTCTGCCCGGTCTGAGGCGGCAAGGGTCTGCCGGGCTGCGGCAAAGCTGCGCCGGAGGGATAAATAATACCGCCACGTGTCGTTCTTCCCGGAAAAGGGAAGCGAACTATGGACATCGAAAGCCTGCTCCACGCGCCGTCTGCCGCTGTCGTCATCGGTGGGACTGTTTTTGCGACATTCCTGCGCTGCGGGGCGGAGAGCAGCCGCCTGTCACTGGCTGCGGTCGCACGCCTTTGCCGTCGCCGTTTCGACGCGGAGCGTGCGCGCGCAGAGCTTGCGGTTCAGGTGCGCGAGATCCAGAGCGAGGGTCTGTTCCGTGCCCATCCGCGCCACTTCGGCGACAGCGAGTTCGATGAGGCGACCGACGCCCTGATTGGTCAGCGCTCGATCGCGGCGCTGGTATCCGCGCACGAAGCGCACAAGGCGCGGCGTATTGAAGCGGACAACCGGGCAACGGCCACGCTGTCGCAAGCTGCGGAACTGGCGCCTGTGTTTGGCATGGTAGGCACGATGGTTTCGCTCAGCCAGCTTCCGGCCGGTGGCGCGGCGATGGAGGTGTGGTCAGGCGCCATTTCCATGGCGGTGCTGAGCACGCTCTATGGCCTGTTGCTGGCTAACCTGCTTCTCGCCCCGCTGGCCCGCATCCTCCACCGGGCGGCGCTGCGCGAAGAGGCGGAACGACAGCAGGTGGTCGATTGGCTCACCGCGCAGGTCACGCGTGGCATTTCGCGCAGTGCCTTCGGCCGCCTGGACGAGGCGGCGTGATCGCGCGCACCGGGAGCGGCTGGCAATATGCGCTGGCCGACCTCTCGCTGATCCTCTTCATGGTGACGGCGGCGGCGCTGTCGCAAACGGACACAAAGGATGTCGCGCGGCCCTCTCTGCAGGGCGAGACGCTGGCGGTGTGGGGTGCGGCGCCGGATGCTCCGTCACTTGCGGACTGGCTGGCTTTGCAGGCACCTGACCGGCGCCAGCAACTTACCATCGTCGCGCGCTATACCCCAGGTGAGCAGGACAAGGCGCTGGCCAAGGCAAGCGCGCTTGCGGCGTCAGCGGGAGAGGCGGGGCACCGCGCCCGTATTGTCGTCGAGCCGGGCGAGGGCGGCATCACTGCGGCGCTGGCCTATGATGCTCCATTGGTGCTGGCACGCGGCTTGCAGGATCAGGCTGCGTCACAACCGCAACAGGATTACCCATGAGTTTCACACTGGCATTGCTGGCCGCCACGCCCTTCGTTGACCTTGGCGCCGTGGATCGCGCCGTAGCCGAATTCGCCGAAGGGGCCGCGACGCCGCTTGACCGGCGGTTGCGGCTTGCCCCTTGCACCTCGCCTTTGGCGTTGAGCTGGCGCACCGCTCGGCGCGAAACGGTGATTGTCGAGTGTCCCGATACCGGGGGCTGGCGGCTGTTCGTGCCGGTGGCTGCCAGTGCGGCCGTTGCAGCGCCCCCCGCAATCAATCGCGGTGATGCGGTCACTGTCGCCGTGTCCGGCGCGGGCTTCAGTGTTTCGCAGCCCGCAGAGGCGCTGGAATCCGGTGCGGTTGGCGGCTGGGTTCGGGTAAAGACTGCCGGTGGCCAGGCGATGCGCGCGCAGGTCGTGCGGCCCGGCCTGGTTTCCGTGCCCCTGCAGTGAAATGTCTTGCCGGGCAGGCGGCAATTTCCCGCCGCCCGGCTTAAACTGCACTCGCTGTCGCCGTTCTCCGTCAAGTGAATGACCAAGGAGCGGCACCATGCCCCCCATTGAAATGCGTCCGTTGCTGCCGGTTGCCCGGCCCGAAGCCCGCAGCCGTTTGGCAGACGTGCGGACCGAAACTATTGCGTCAGCCGTAACGCCCCCCCGCATGGCATCGGCCAGTGACGCACTTGATCCCGGCGCACCGCCGGTCGATGTCGAGCGCGTCACCGAAATCCGCAGGGCCATTGAAAAGGGCACTTACCTTGTCATCCCGACCCGCATAGCCGACGCCATGATTGCGGCCGGTTTTCTTCTGCAGGCCAGCAAATGAGCGAGATCCACGCGACTTTGCGGCAGATACTTGCCGTGTTGCAGGCAGAGCGGCAGGCGCTTGCCGGGCTGAACCTTCAGGCCATCCTTGCCGCTGCCGCCGATAAGCGCGATCTGTGCGGTCGCCTCGACACGGGTGCACACCTTGGCATTGATGATGAATGCCGCGGGATGCTTGACGCCGCGCGCCGCCTGAACGAGGTGAACCGCCAGCTTCGCAACCTGATCGCAGCCAATGTCTCCGCGCGGCTGGATGCACTGACGGGTGCGCCAAGGCTTTACCACATTGCGCCGGGACGTCCGGCGCGGCGGTAACTGGCACGCCACTTGCTGAAACAGCTCCCGATACCTCTTGCACCGGGAGCATTGCTTGTCCGAACTTCTGCCTATTGGCCCTGGGCCCCATCGTTCTGACAACGTGCGAGGCGCGATAGCCCGCGCCGCAGAGCGCACTGGCATCGACTTCAACTACCTGCTCGCACAGGCGAAGCTGGAATCGCGGCTCGACCCGGCGGCGCGGGCGCAAACGTCCAGCGCGGCAGGGCTGTATCAGTTCACCAACGGCACCTGGCTTCAGACGCTTGATCGCCATGGGGCAAGCCACGGTCTTGGCTGGGCCGAGGAGGCGATCGAGGGTGGGCGTTTGCGCGATCCTGCGATGCGCGCGCAGGTGATGGGGCTGCGCTATGACGCTGATGCGTCGGCGCTGATGGCTGCAGAGCTTGCGAACGACAACCGCGCGGCGCTGTCAGTCCAGCTTGGCCGCGATCCTGATGCAGCGGAGCTTTATTTAGCGCATTTCCTGGGCATCGGAGGGGCGGGGCAGTTCCTGACCGCGCTCGCCACTGATCCGGGGCAGAGCGCGGCGGCGATCCTGCCGCAGGCGGCGGCCGCCAATCGGGCGATTTTCTACCAAGCCTCGGGCGAGCCGCGCTCGGTCGGCGGGGTGATGGAACTGCTGCGCGGGAAAGTTGCCGCTGCGATGGAGGGTTCCTTCCTCCCCTCCTCTTCAAGGGAGGGGATCGAGGGGTGGGGTGTCTCGTCGTGGCAGAGCCTTGCCGCAAAACCCCACCCCAACTCCTCCCCTCAAGGGGATGGGCCTAGTATCCCGCCCCCCCGCCCATCCATGTCCGACACCCTGCGCGACACCTTCGGACTCGCCCGTAATGACGAAACGCCCGGCATCGCCCACGCCGCCTATACGCGGCTGCGGAGCTTTGGACTGTGAGCATATTGTCCCGCATCCCCAACCCCTCCGCACTGGCTCTGCCCGCGGGCATCCTTGCGCTCATCGTGCTAATGATTGTGCCGGTTCCGGCACTGCTGCTCGACGTCTGCTTCGTGCTCAACAT
>JBEVKC010000119.1:0-14622 GCA_040509895.1 Novosphingobium sp.
CGCACTCCCGGCGTGACCGTGCTTGGTTCAGATGTCGTGGATATCCTGAACACCACAACTACCAAAATCCGCATCCGGCTGAATATGGACGATGCAGGACGGAAGGCAGGCATTCCCGAGCTCATCATCGTGAAGGGCGGTTTTCAGGCGCATAGCCGGGAACTCGATCACATGCACAAGCGTGAGGTTCAGGGATACCGCGACGTCTTTCCGAACGTTCCCATACCTCACCCGGCGTGCTTCTTCGCCGACTTCGACGATGAGCGGCGGCAAGGCATCATCATCATGGAAGATCTGGCGGCGCGAGGCGTGACTTTCTGCCATGCGACCAAGCCCCAATCTTTCGAGCAGGTCGCCCGGCGACTTACCGCCCTTGCCCGATTCCACGCAGCTACGTGGGAGAGCCCGGAAATTCGTCCCGGTGGCAAGTGGGGCGAACTCCCGGAATTCTTCGCGGTAATGCAGGGTTTCTTCGACAAATGCGCATCGCCCGAACACTGGGAGCGCTTCATGGCGATGCCGCGCGGCGTCGCGACGTCATTTCGCTTCCGCGACCGCGACTGGATGATCGCGGCGTGGAACAAGATGCACCGCTATGCCCTCACCTTGCCGCGCTGCGTGTTGCACGGCGACGTGCACCTGGGCAATCTGTATATCGAGAGAGATGGCACGCCGGGCTTTTACGACACGCTTGCGAGCTATGGCCCAGGGATTCTGGAGGTTTCCTACCACGTCTCTGCATCGGTCGACATTGCCGACCGTGCCCGATGGGAGGGCGCGCTGGTGCAGGTCTATCTTGACGAACTGTCGCGCAATGGCGCCACGCCGCCGTCATTTGACGAGGCCATGCGCCAATACGCAGTGTTTCTGATCTACGGTCTGTTCATTTGGCAGACCACAGAATCGCACTTCCAACCGGAATCCGTGAACACCGCAAACAACGCGCGCATGAGCGCCGCAATGCTGGACCATGATGTGATGGGGCTGCTCGAAACGCTGGAATAGCGCGAGCAGCCCCATCGGATCACATGTGAATCACGCGCCCGTAAGCAGCGAGCGTGGATTCGTGCATCATCTCGCTAAGTGTCGGATGCGGGAAAACGGTCTGGATCAGCTCCGCCTCAGTGGTTTCGAGCGTCTTGCCGACAACAAAGCCCTGAATGAGCTCGGTGACTTCAGCGCCGCACATATGGGCGCCGAGAAGTTCGCCAGTCTTAGCGTCAAACACCGTCTTGACCAAGCCTTCCGGCTCGCCAAGCGCAATTGCCTTGCCGTTCCCGATGAAGGGGAAATTGCCGACCTTCACCTCATAGCCGGCTTCCTTTGCCTTTGCCTCGGTCAGGCCAACAGAAGCGACCTGCGGGTGGCAATAGGTGCAACCCGGGATGTTGCGGCGATCGAGTGCGTGCGGATGAACCTCGGCATTGCCCAGTTCCTGAGCAATGGCTTCTGCAGTCGTGACGCCTTCATGGCTAGCCTTGTGCGCGAGCCAAGGACCATCGGTGCAGTCACCGATTGCCCAAACGCCCGGCACGTTGGTGCGGCCGTAGCCATCGACCTTAATGTGATAACGCTTGTCCGGCTCAACGCCGAGGTTTTCAAGTCCGATGTTCTCAAGATTCGGCACAATGCCAACCGCGACGATGACATGGCTGAACTCGGTCTCAGTGACCTTGCCATCCTTGGACTTGATTGACGCTTTGACGCCGCTCTCACTGGCTTCGATTTTGTCGATATTACATGACGTAAGGATCGTCATTCCCTGTTTTTTCAGGGATTTCTCTAAAAACGCGGAAACGTCAGCGTCTTCGACCGGAACTACGCGGTCCAACATCTCGACCACCGTGACGCCAGCGCCGATGTCGTTGTAAAAGCTGGCGAATTCAATTCCGATAGCCCCGGACCCGATGACCAGCAATTTAGTCGGCATTTCAGGCGGCGTCATGGCATGACGATAAGTCCAGATGCGCTTGCCGTCGGATTTCGCCTTGGGTAATTCGCGGGCCCGCGCGCCCACCGCGATGATGATGTGCTTGGCGGAAAGCTCCGTCGCCGCACCATCGGCAGGTGTGATCGACAATTTGCCAGGGGCGACCAGCTTGCCCTGTCCCATGTGAACGTCGATCTTGTTCTTCTTCATCAGGTGCGTAACGCCCTGATTGAGTTGCTTGGCGACGCCACGCGAACGCTGGACGATCGCCTGCAGGTCCGCCGTGATGTTGTCGGCGGCAAGACCGTATTCCTTGGCATGCTTCATCTGGTGGAAGACTTCTGCCGATCGCAGGAGCGCCTTGGTAGGAATGCAGCCCCAATTCAGACAGATGCCGCCCAGGTTCTCGCGCTCGACGATGGCCGTCTTCAGCCCCAGTTGGGCGCAACGGATTGCCGAGACATACCCGCCGGGGCCGGAACCGAGGACAATGACGTCATAAGAGTCTGACACTGAACTATTTCTCCTGCTGGATCGCTCGAGGTTTGCCTTCACCGTCGATTGCGACGAACGTAAAGACGGCTTCGGTAACTTTGGTTGGGGTTTCTTCATGCCGAGGACGACGCCACGCTTCGGTGGCAATGGTCATGGAACTGCGGCCTGTGCCGATGATCTGGGCATAGACCGAGACCTCGTCACCTATCTTCACCGGAAGGTGAAACTGCATTCCGTCCATGGCCACGGTGACGGCACGTCCGTGCGAAAACCGCGCCGCAACGAGACCAGACGCCATGTCCATCAGACTCATCAACCAGCCACCAAAGATATCGCCATACGCGTTGGCGTCAGCGGGCATGGCAGTAACCCGGATGGCTGGCTCGATGGGCGGGGTAGCCATCAAGCCACCAGAGCCAGCGGCTTTTCGACGTATTCCTTGAATGAAGTCATCAGCCGGGCGCCATCGGCGCCGTCCACCGCCCGGTGGTCAAAGCTGCCCGTGGCGGTCATCACGGTCGCTAGGCCAAGTTGGCCGTCAACTGCGTAGGGGCGCTTTTCGCCCGCACCGATCGCGAGGATCGTCGACTGCGGCGGGTTGATGACGGCGGTGAACTGCTTGATCCCCATCATGCCCATGTTGGAGATACTGGCGGTGCCGCCCTGGTACTCTTCCGGCTTGAGCTTACCTTCCTTGGCCCGCTTGGCGAGGTCTGCGGTTGCCAGGGCGATAGAGGTCAGGCTGCGCCCGTTGGCGTCCTGAACGATCGGAGTGATCAGCCCGCCCGGGATGCTCACAGCGACGGAGATGTCGGCACGGGAATAGCGGATAACCTCATTCCCCGCGAAGGACACGTTGCATTCCGGAACATCGACCAGCGCGCGGCCAAGAGCTTTGATCAGCATGTCGTTGACCGAGAGCTTCACACCCTGCTTTGACAATACGTCATTAAGCTCGGCCCGCAGCGCCAACAGCTTGTCGAGTTGGATGTCGACGGTGAGGTAAATGTGCGGCGCCTGCTGCATCGACTGCGCGAGGCGGCGGGCGATGGTCTTGCGCATGCCCGACAGTTTTTCGACCGTGTGCGGAATGCGGTCGTCAAGCAGGGCGCGGGTTTCGTCCGCCATTTCAACCTTGGCGACAACAGGAGCAGGCGCGCTTGCCGCAGGCGTTGCGGCAGCCGCTGGCTCTGCAGCAGCCTGCGCCGGAGCAGTGCCGGGTTTTGCCGCCTCGACGTCAGCCTTTACGACGCGGCCATGGGGACCGCTGCCCTGGATGGCTGAAAGATCTACGCCCTTTTCGATGGCGATACGCTTGGCGAGTGGCGAGGCGAGGATACGTCCCTCCTTGGAAACGGGGGTTGTGGTTTGTGCGGGTGCTGGCGCGGCCGAAGGCGCAGGCGGTGCTGCTGCCACGGGGACAGCTTCGGCCTGTTCTGCGGGTTTGGGCGTAGATGCGGGCACGCCGGCATCTTCATCCTCGCCAGCCATCGTGGCGATCACGGTGCCTACCTTCACGCCTTCGGTTCCGGCGGGGATTGCGAGAGCGAGAATCGTCCCCTCGTCCACCGCCTCGAACTCCATCGTGGCCTTGTCGGTCTCTATCTCGGCAAGGATGTCACCCGAAGTCACGGAGTCGCCTTCCTTGACGAGCCATTTTGCAAGGGTCCCTTGCTCCATTGTCGGCGAGAGCGCAGGCATCTTGATCTCAATCGGCATGTCTATCCCGTCTCCGGCAGCACCGCTGGTTACTCGTCGTCCTTGGCCAAATTGATGGCGCGGGGCAAGGTTCTTGCGCAGAAATTGAATGTGGCAGATATGTTTGCGCATTGGGGAGGGCCGCATTGCGCATCTATCTTGTAATCATGGATGAGACGGAAGAGGCCGCCATGGCGCTCCGCTTTGCCTCGCGCCGCGCTGCCAAGACGCAGGGTGCGGTGCATATATTGGCCGTCATCCCACCCCAGCCCTTCTCGCCGTTCGCCGGAGTCCAGGCCACGATTGAGGAAGAGGCCCGCGCGCGCGCCGAGACTATGGTGACCGCCGCTGCCGGTAGCCTCCTGTCCGAAAGTGGTCAGATGCCGGTGATTTCAGTCAAACATGGCGACAGCGTGAAGGTTATCCGGGAATATCTTGCCGATCACCCTGAAATCGCAGCACTGGTGCTAGGCGCTGCCAAGGAAGGCGGCCCCGGCCCGCTCGTATCGCATTTTGCCGGAACGCATGTGGGCGAATTGTCGTGCCCGGTTTTCGTGGTTCCCGGAGCGCTCAGCGAAGAAGATATCGACCGCTTGAGCTAGCGGCGCTTTCCCTGATGACGGATGTTGCCGGGCCGACCGCGTTTGCCGGCCATATGGTTGCCCTGCTTTTTGAGCGGGAGCCGCGTCCCACGTCGCTCAATGCGTGATCCAGCACCTTCTTCAGGCTCAAACTTCAACGCGCCCGTCAGCGGATTGGCCTCGGCGAGCCGCAAACGCAGTATGTCTCCGATCGCGTAGCGCATACCGCTTTCATCGCCGATAAGCACCTGCGCACGCTCATCGTACGAGAATCGTTCGTCCCCCAAGGTCGAGACGGGAACCAGTCCGTCGCCGCCCAGCCCGATGATGGTTGCGAACATACCGAACTTCTGGACACCCGTGAGGCGCGTCTGGAATACTTCGCCGACCTTACCGGCGAGCCACGCGGCAACATAGCGATCAATAGTTTCGCGCTCAGCCACCATCGCGCGGCGTTCAGCACCGCTTATGGCCTCGCTAACACGGCCCAGATCATCACGGTCCCGCTCCGATAGACCAGAGGTCGCCGGAATTCCGTCCTTGGGTGCAGGCTGCTCAAGGTGGAATGCATCGACCAGCGCCCGGTGGACCAGCAGGTCGGCATAGCGCCGGATCGGCGAGGTAAAATGAGCATAGCTCCCAATAGCCAGCCCGAAATGGCCGGCATTACGCGGCCCGTAATAGGCCTGCGTCTGGCTGCGCAGGACCGCTTCCATGATGAGCGCCTTTTCGGCCTCATCCGAAATGTCCTTCAACATGCGGTTGAACAAGCCGGGTGTAACGACCTGACCCAGCGCAAACTTGCGTTCAAAGGTGGCAAGGTAGTCCTTCAACGCCACCAGCTTTTCTCGGCTCGGCGGTTCGTGGACGCGGTACACGACGGGCGCCACCTTGCTTTCCAGTGCTTTTGCCGCGGCGACGTTGGCAGCGATCATGAAGTCTTCGACCACACGATGGGCGTCGAGCCGTTCGCGTAGCGCAATTTCAGTAATACGGCCTTGCTCGTCGAGTTGAACGCGCCGTTCGGGAAGCTCCAGCTCCAACGGATCGCGCGCATGCCGCGCCTTCTCCAGAGCGCGCCAGCAGGCCCACAGGTTCTGAAGAACGTCGATACTGACGCCTTCGCTGGTCGCGCTATTGATCCGCGTCTGGGCATCTTCATAAGCAATGACTTCAGCGATGCGGACAATCGCACGCGTAAAGCGCCAGTCTTTGACCCTGCCCTCTGCGTCGATGGTGAGGTGGCAGGCCATCGCGGCGCGATCCTCGCCGGACTTCAGCGAGCAGACATCCGCCGAAAGCACTTCGGGCAACATCGGCACGACGCGATCAGGGAAATAAACCGAATTGCCGCGCTTTCGCGCCTCGCGATCAATTGAGCCGCTCGGCCGGACGTAGAACGACACGTCAGCAATGGCGACAAGCGCGCGAAACCCGCCTTCGCCGTCGGGCTCTGCCCAGATTGCGTCATCGTGATCGCGCGCGTCAGTCGGATCGATTGCCACGATTGGCAGGTGCCGCAGATCTTCGCGCTTTCCCGCGCTTAGAGGCAATTTTGCAGCGAGCTCCGCCTCAGCCAGCGTTTCCTCGCTGAAGACATTAGGGATGCCGTGCTTGTGGATCGCGATGAGGCTGAACGCGCGCGGAGCGAGCGGATCGCCCAGAACCGCAGTTACCTTTACCCCAGCACGGGGTGTCCGGCCCGCCGGCTCTGCCAACACAAGGTTGCCAGCTTCCGCCCCGTTCAAGTCCGCAATGGGCGATGCATTACGCACGCGCTTGTCGACCGGTGCGAGCCATCCTTTGCCGGAACCGTCGATTTCAACGACGCCCAGCACCTGTTCGGTGCGAGCCGGCAGCTTCTTCATGGGGTGGGCGCGCCAACCGGAACCGGCATCTTCTGTGCGGGCAAGCACCCGGTCACCAACTTTCAGGGCGCTTCCCCTGCCCTTCTCGACCAGGCGCAAGCGCGGGGGGGGTGATGCATCATCAGGCTGCCATGTGTCGGGAATGGCGAAAGCTTCGCCGTCGTCGATTTCGACAACCTGTAGCACGGTCACCTTGGGCACACCGCCCATACGGTGGAATGCCGTTTTCTTGCCGTCTATCAGACCCTCATCCGCCATGTCGCGGAGCAAAGCCTTGAGCTGGATCTTTTCCTGCCCCTTGAGGCCAAACGCGCGAGCAATTTCGCGTTTGCCGGCCGGCTCCGACGATTGCTCTATGAAATCGAGGACTTGCTGGCGTGATGGCAGGCCCTGCACAATCTTGGGTTGTTTTGGCATAGCTCTATTCGATGGGCCTGAATGCGCCGCCCGGCACGGCGGACGAGATCGGACTTTCGCTGCCGTCGACGGCCTTGGCGCTCACACCGAACAGCCAATCGTCACCGCGAATGCCGTCCAGTTTCAGCTCCAAGGGGCCTGCCGAGACATCGACGGGATCACTCCAGGCGGCAGCGTCGGACCTTCGCCGCCAAACCCGATATGCGCTGGCACCTGCTACAGGCTGCCATTTCACGATTGTGAAGGGTTTGACGGCAGCTTCAACCGTTGCCTCTGGCGGCATGGGAGCCTTGGCCAGGGCAGCCAAGGTGGAAACGTTGATCCGCGTCACTCCGGCGAGATAGGGGAAATCCATCTCGTCAATGGTGTCACCATAAGTGACGCCGTTTTCGACGCGCAAATCCTGGTGCTGGTGATCGTAATCTTCGATAGCGACCGAAAATCGGATCGCAGGTATTCCCGCTTCCTGGAATGGCAGGTGGTCGCCGCCTCTTCCCATGCGGTCCGCGCGCCAAACCTGCCGCACTTCCAAGCCATTCGGCGCAGTGCTGGCAAGACTGGCAATGTACCGCGAGAGATTGCGGCTCGGGCTGTCATTTTCGCCTCCGTAACGGCGGGCGTCGGCTCGTGTCTTGTCCGTCAAGTCACCACGGGGGCCTTCGGAAAAGACCCGAACGTGCGTGTTGTCGACAAGACCATCCGAGCCGCGCGAGCCGCCGACAATGTCGTTGTTCAGCACGGCCTTCACTTTCCAGCCTTGTGCCTTGGCATAGTCGGCAAGCAGCTTGCCGCCATAGAGGCCCTGTTCCTCGCCCGACAGCACCGCGTAAACGATGGTGGTAGGGAAGCGCTGCTTCGACAGCACTCGGGCGGATTCGAGGACTAGCGCAGATCCCGATGCGTTGTCGTTGGCGCCGGGTGCGTCACTGGTCGCATCCATGACGTCGGACACACGACTGTCGAGATGTCCTTGGACAATGACCACTTCGTTCGGACGCTCGGTGCCGCGCTGGATCGCCACTACGTTGACGAGCCGTACGGGTGTCGGAATGCGCGTGCCGCCTGCCTGCGTTTCCGGCAGAACGATTTCCAGGCAACCGCCGCAAGCCTTCGAGGTCTTGCGGAACTCTGCTTCTGCCCAAGTATGGGCGGCACCGATACCCCGCTTCGGATCATCCTGTACCGAAAGCGTATGACGCGTGCCGAAGCCAACCATTTGCTCGACATCGGCGCGAAGCCGCTGCTCAGACACATTCTGCGCAGGGCTTTGCGCGTTCACGGAAACCGCTGCCAGTGCCGCCAGGGAGGCTCCGATTGGCGCGATCCACCACTTCGACAACCCGCATTTTACCGCATCAAACATCGGTCCCCTTCCCAGCAGGATGCCTCAATAGGCGCGGGCAACGTAGATCCGTTCTACTGCCGGCCGACCGGTGAAGATACACTTGCCGGAAACCGGGGCGCCGTCCATCGGTGTATTGCGGATAGTAAGCTTGAGGCCCTTAAGCTTGGTGACAACTTCATCAAGCTCGCCTCGGGTCGGCTTCGCCCACGCCAGTTCGACCCAGCCCGGGTAACGCTTTTCCTCGCCGTAGAATGCGGCCAGTTTCTCAAGGCTGTCGATGCCCCGAACGATGTTGGCATCGCGGCGAGCGGCTGCTTCAGCATGAAGGGAACGCTGGATGTCTTCCAGTTCCGCAACAGCGCCTGAAATGAATTCCTCACGAGCCAGCGCGGCGAAGTTCACCTTGCCATCTTCACGCCACAAGCGGTCGCGGCGGATGACGGAAACCTGCCCGCCTGCCGCATCGCGTCCGCCGATCTCAAGGATAAGCGGCACGCCCTTCTTTACCCATGCCCAGCGCTTCTGCGTTGCCTTGCCAGCACGCTTGTCGAGCAGGACGCGGACCGGATCACCCAGTGCATGCTGCGCAGCAAGTGCGCGGCGGACTTCTTCGCAATACGCGAGAAGCGCTACGTCGCCGTCATCGTCGCGCAGCATAGGCAGGATCACGATCTGGTGCGGTGCAATGGCGGGAGGCACACGAAGTCCGTCGTCATCGCCATGCGTCATTATAACGCCGCCAATCAGCCGCGTAGATACTCCCCAACTGGTCGTATGGCACAGCGCTTGCTGGCCTTCCTTGTCCTGGTACCGGATTCCAGCTGCCTCAGCAAAGCCGGTGCCAAGGTAGTGAGAGGTGCCCGCCTGCAGCGCCTTTCCGTCCTGCATCATGGCCTCGATGGAATAGGTCGCGACTGCACCCGGGAAACGTTCGTTCTCAGGTTTTTCACCAGCGATGACCGGCATTGCCAGTGCGCCTTCAGCGAAAGCCCGGTACATTTCCAGAGCGCGCAGCGTCTCAGTCATTGCATCTGCCTGATCGGCGTGGGCGGTGTGACCTTCCTGCCAAAGAAATTCCGAAGTGCGCAGGAACATCCGCGTGCGCATTTCCCAGCGGACGACATTCGCCCATTGGTTCGTCAGCAGCGGGAGGTCGCGCCAGCTCTGAATCCAGCGAGCCATGGCAGCACCGATTACGGTCTCTGACGTGGGCCGGACAATCAGGGGTTCTTCAAGCTTCGCTTCCGGGTCGGGAACAAGCGAGCCCTTGCCATCACCAATCAGACGGTGATGCGTGACGACGGCCATTTCCTTGGCAAAGCCATCGACGTGCTCGGCCTCCTTGGCGAAATAGGAGAGCGGGATGAACAGCGGAAAATAGCAGTTCTCGACGCCAGCTGCCTTGATCTGGGCGTCCATTAACGCCTGGATGCGCTCCCAGATTCCATAGCCCCAGGGCTTGATCACCATGCAGCCGCGAACGCCGGATTCTTCGGCCATTTCAGCCTCGGCGATTACCTCCTGGTACCACAGGGCAAAGTCCGCATCGCGCGTGACGGAAAGGGCGTGACGAATTGCGGACACTGTGAAGACTCTCTTGGCAAGTGGATGGGCGGTTTCGGCGCCCTACTGCCCTTGCTTTCCGAGCGCGTCGAGTTTCTTTTGCATTTCGGCCATCTGCTCCCGCAGTGTCGAAAGCTCATCCCGACCATTTACCGGCTCAGGCTCCTTGGGCTTTTCAGTGCCGGGCATGAAAGCCGAAGCCGCTGCTTTGAACATTTCCATGTTCTGCTGGGCAAGACGAGCAAGCGGATTGTTGCCCAGGCTCTCCTCGAAAGCCTTGTGCAGCTTGGCCTGGTTCGCGCGGAAATTATCCATAGATGCTTCGAGGTAATGGGGAAGCAGTGACTGCATCGAATTGCCATACATGGAAATGAGCTGACGGAGGAAATTCACGGGCAGGATCTGCTCTCCGCTCGCCTCTTCCTCCATGATGATCTGGGTGAGGATCTGGTGGGTGATGTCCGTGCCGGCCTTGGCGTCCAGAACCTTGAAGTCGATTCCCTCACGGGTCATCTTCGCCAGGTGATCGAGCGTAATATAACTGGACGAGCGCGTATTATAGAGCCGCCTGTTGGCGTACTTCTTGATGATTACTGTATCGGTGCCTTGCGCCTGCTCTTCCATCGACCCATCCCCATCTTCAGCCCCAATCATCTTGTTAGCATGTGCAGCAAGTGCAATGCAACATTTCCATTTCGCGCAGCATAAGCAGAATTGTCAGCGGGTAAAACGGGAACCAAGGATTGTCAGAAGTTCATACTGGGACATTCCGCTCGTCTGGGCAGCTTCGGGAAGCGAGTATTCCACCTCCACCCAATCCCCTTCCATAAGCTCCGGTGCCGAAGTCAGGTCGATGACTGTCATATCCATCGATACGCGGCCAAGCACACTTAGCCGGCGACCGTTTGAAAGCATGGATCCCTTGCTGGACCACCCGCGAAGGTAACCGTCAGCATAGCCCAAGGCGATCACACCGGTCCGCATCGGACCCTGCGCAACGAATGTGGAATTATAGCCCACCGCATCCCCAGCCGACAGATCCCGCACTTGCATGATCGCAGCGTGCAACTGGGCGACTTGGCGGATTTCATCTTGGAGCTCAGTTCGCGGAACGCCGCCATACAAAGACAGCCCCGGACGGGTCAGGTCACCGTGATAGGCCGACCCTAGGGCAATGCCCGCACTGCTGGCAAGGCTGGCACGACGATGTGTCAAAGCACGGCGCGCTTCTTTCCAGCGGTCGAGTTGCGTTGCGTTGAACGATACATCTTCGTCAGCGCAGGCCAGATGCGACATCACCACGTCGATGTCGAGCGCCTGGACTACATCATCGCCCAGTGCGCCAAGCGGCAGGCCAAGGCGGTTGATGCCCGTGTCCACCATGACGTCGCACAAGCCGCCACCCGCCTCTTGCCACACCCGCGCCTGACTCAACGAATTGATGACCGGACGAACGCCTGTTGCACGGGCAAAGGCTGCGTCGGCCGTATTCAACGGACCGTGAAGAACGGCGATCCTCTGCGGATCCACGTGGGCAAGAAGCGCAGGAACCTCACTCCAATGCGCTACGAAGAAGTCCTGACATCCCGCATCTCGAAGCGATGGCACAACCTGAGCCACGCCAAGTCCATAGGCATCAGCCTTTACCGCTGCGCCCGCAGATGCTGCACCTGACAAGCGATCGAGCGCGCGCCAGTTAGCAGCGAGGGCAGCGCGATCTAGTTCGAGCCGTAGTGAAGCAGGTGGAATTTCAGGCGGCATGTTCACCAAAATCACGCGGAGGACCGCTCTTCAGGCCCCACATAGCCACGACAAATGCGATAGCAACTACGATCCAGGTGTACCACAGGCCTGAGTACGGATTGCCCGTACGCGCAACGATGTAGCTGGCAATCAGCGGCAGGAAGCCGCCGAAATAACCCGTACCGATGTGATAGGGTATCGACATGGAGCTGTAACGTATGCGCGGCGGGAACATCTCCGACAGCAAAGCCGCAACCGGCCCATAGGTGGCACCTGACAGGGCCATCAGCAGCAGGAGCGCCGCCAAAATCACCAACGCATTCGTAATCGACGGCGTAACCTTGGCGAAATCATAGCCCGCCTCTGTCAACCAGCCCTGAAGCTGGGCGCTGCGGGCTGCCTTGTCGGCCCAGTTATAAGTTTCAAGCGGCATCGGCTCGCTGCCAACGGTTGCTGTTAGGTTCGCTTCCCGTCGAAGCTCATAGTTGATGCCTGCGCCCGTCAGGTCGGCAAGGAGTTTGCCACACTCCGAACGCTGCTCTGACGCAAAGGGATCGTAAACGCAGTCAGGACCCGACACGACAACCGGCGCGCGCCTGGCTGCCTCGGCCAGCATCGGATTGGCATGTGCACCGATCACCCAGAACACCGGAAACAGCAGCAGCAGGGTAAGGAGGTATCCGATGACGATTGGCTTCTTGCGACCGATCCGGTCAGAAAGACTGCCAAAGATCACGAAAAACACCATGCCTAGTGCAGCCGACAGTCCGATAATCACCTCTGCCCAGGTATCATCCATCCGCATTGGCCCCTTGAGGAAACTCAAGGCGGAGAACATTGCGGTGTACCAGATAACCGTCAGCCCTGCGGCGATGCCGAATAGGGCTATGAACAGGCGTTTCTTGTTGCCGGGATAGGTGAAGCTTTCCACGAAGGGGTTGCCGGCAAGTTCCCCTTCTTCACGCATCGCCTTGAATACCGGACTTTCCGACAGCTTCATGCGCATCCACAGCGAGATGGCCAGCAACGCTATGCTCAGGAGGAATGGAACGCGCCAGCCCCACGCGTTCCAGGTGGCGTCGCTCATTACTGCCTTGCAACCCAGCACCACGATGAGGCTCAGCACGAAACCACCCACGACGCTGGACTGGATGAAGCCGGTGAAGAAACCGCGCCGGTTCGGCGGGGAATGCTCCGAAACGTAGATCGCAGCGCCGCCGTATTCTCCGCCCAACGCAAGGCCCTGAAGTACGCGCAGGAAAATGACGATCAATGGAGCCGCAACACCAATCGTCGCCGCCGAGGGTATCAGTCCGACGCCGGCCGTCGCGACGCCCATCAGCGTGACAGTGACGAGGAAAGTATATTTGCGGCCTAGCTTGTCGCCAAGATAGCCGAACAGGATGGCGCCAAGAGGCCGAAAACCGAAACCGACCGCGAAGCCCGCCCATACGAGCAAGGTTTCGAGAGTGGCGTTTCCGGACGGGAAGAAGGTCTTGCCGATGATCCCGGCGAGCGTGCCGTAAATGAAAAAATCGTACCATTCGAACACGGTGCCTGCCGACGATGCGGCGATCACCATGCGGATGTCCGATGTGCTGGGCTCTACATGCCCCGCAGCGGCCGCTTTAGCCATTCAACTCTTCCCCCGACCTGAACCTTTCGCTTGCTCTAGCGAGCCAATCGGCCGGATGGAAGCAACTGTTGTGCAGCCTGCCACGCCAACATGATGGCGCCATGGCGACCGGGATAGGCGCGAGCCGGGGAAAGTGCCTCAAGCCCCGGCCAGTCCGGCACGGGCCCCTGCGCGGTTAGCCAGGAGGCCAGTTCCTGTTCGGCAGCAGCGATGTGCGCGGCGTCCTTGCCCACGGCTCCCGCAGCAAAAATGGCCGCAGCAGCCTGCCCAATTGCGCAAGCTTGGGTGGTGAGGCCCAATTTCGTGATGCGCCCATCTCCATCCGTCTCAAGCCCCAAGGACAAAGTGCTGCCACAGCTGCGCGAGCGCACAGTTGTTCGATCCTGGAGCAAATCATCCAGCGGCCAAGCCGCAAGGTTCGTGGCCAAGGAGAGGATTTCAGGGGTGTAGAGCGGCACGGAGGCCATGCTTCAATGCTTCTGCTTGAGCGCCTTGGATTCGGCTTCAACCGCCTCGTTACGCCGGTCCGCGATCATTTTCACCATGCCTTCGCTGCTGGCGTTAACGAAGGGATAGGTGCGCGCCTGCGTGATCCATGTCGGTCGCCCACCAACACCCCACACGGTGTCGTAGGCCAGCACCAGAATCGAGAAGCCCATCACAACGATGATGATCCCCTTCACGGCACCGAAACCAAAACCGAGAACGCGATCAATCGGGCCAAGCACCGAGGAGCGGCTGGCCGAACCCATGCGATTGGCCAGCAGCTTTACGACGGCATATGGCACGAGGAGAAGAATGGCGAACGCGAGGACCGCAGCTCCGGATTCTGTCCCGACATGAGGTTCGAGGAACAGCGTCAAAGGCGTGTGCTGGTAGCGGATCACTACCACGGCAAAAATCCAGGCGGCGAGTGCAAGGATCTCCTGCACAAAGCCCCTCAAGAATCCTACGATTGCCCCCGCGCCGACAAGCAGCAGCACTGCGATATCAAAGCCTGTCATTGGGACCGGAAATTAGGTGGCCGACAGAATTCGGTCAACGCAATTCGGCAGCAGTGCGAGCGCATTGTAGTGCATATCTTTTGTCGCGTTGCCGACATCCGATGGTCCATAGGCTTGCGTAAATCCCAGTTTTGCGGACTCTCGCTGCCGGATGCCCGAGTGTGCGACGGGGCGGATCTCTCCCGCCAGTGAAACCTCCCCAAACCAGACCGAGTGCGACGGCAACGCCTTGTCGCCCAATGCTGACACCAGCGCGGCTGCGACTGCGAGATCGGCGGCCGGATCGGTAAGGCGATAGCCCCCCGCAACATTGAGGTAGACCTCGGCAGATGAAAAGCTAAG
>JBEVKC010000120.1:0-8049 GCA_040509895.1 Novosphingobium sp.
GCGCATGAGGATTGCAACATCACCGGCGAGATGATCGCCTCCATCGCCGGGCGCATCGCCCGCTGCTTCATCGCCGAGACGCGCGGCATCTATCGTCCTTCGTGGACCATAGAGCAGGTGGGCGAGGCCATGGCGCAGGTGCACGACAAGGGCGAAGTGCTCGACTTCGGCCTGCACGGCCACGTCGATCATATCGTCGAAAGCTTCAAGATGGCGCGTGGCGGCTGAGCTTGACTGAGGACCGCCGCCAGAACTCCCCGCAATCGGTAACGCGGGTCATCCGCATCCTCGAGATGCTGAGCGCTAGTCCCGTGCCGATGGGACTGGCCGAACTCAGCCGCGCGCTGGGCACGCCCAAGAGTAGCCTTGCCGCGCTGCTGCGGGGGCTGGCGGATGAGGACTTTGTCGTGCCCACAGACGGCACATTCCGGCTGGGTCCGGGCGCCTTCGGCCTTGGCAGCGCGCTTACTGAGGCCCGGCGGCGCGTGCAGTCGCCCGAACTGGTGCGCGGCGGCCTGCGGCGGCTGGCCGAGCGGACGGGAGAGACGGCGCTGTTCGCCGTGTCCGACCGCGACGGCGCGACGCTGACCTATGTAGACTCCGTCGAGAGCCGCAACGCCGTGCGCTTCGCCGTGTCGGTGGGCGACCGGCGGCCGCTCTACGCGACGGCGGGCGGGCGCATGCTGCTTGCCGGACTGCCGGAGGAGGAACTGAAGGCCTACCTCGCCGGACTGAAGCCCCAGCCGCTGACCAAGTCGACCGAGATCAACAAGACCGCCCTCGCCGAGGCCATCGCCGCCGCCCGCGCATCAGGTGTGGCGCAGACGGTGGATCAGGCAGCAGACGGCGTGACTGGCACCGCCGCGCTGGTCCGCGATGCGACGGGGACGGTGCTGGGTGCGCTGATCGTCGCCGCGCCAAGCTCCCGCCTGCAGGACCGCCGCGATGAACTGGCGCGGCTGGTCAAGGACGAAGCGGCGGCGATTTCGCGCAGCTTGGGGTGGCGACGGAGCGAGGCGACTTAGGGCATTCGTCCACAGCCAACGACAAGGAACTTCGCTGCGCCCATCATGTGAAGTCCCGGCGGCCTTCCGATCAGCAAAAACCAGCGATATTAACCATGGTCAATGGGGTACCATAGTCGACGGAAATACTCAGTCGACCCCATTTGTATTCGCCTACTTGTTCGTGGAACCGCAGAACTTGCGGACATGAAAGCGCTGCACACAATGGGCATCGCCGCTCATCAGACCGGCCCGGCCCAGTCCGTCTCTTCGCAGCGAAAGTTGGTGGTTATGAACCCGGCCCCAGGGAGGCTCTCACCAGATAAGCAAAGGAGAGGGTATGGAGTGGACAATCATCCTTCTGAACTTCGCCTACGCCGCCTTGGGCGTCTTCATGATGTTCATGTCTTTATCGGGTCTTTGACTGGCTGACTCCCCAGGTGGATTTCCCGGTCGAGCTCAAGAAGGGCAACGTGGCGGTGGCGATATTCATTGCCGCGATTTTTGTGTCGATCGCGCTGATTATTGGGGGGGCTCTCAATTGATCGGAAGATTTGTTCGAGCGAACCTGTTGATCGCGTTCGTCGTCTTGGCTGTATCCGTTCATGCCAAAGCCGAGACAGTCACCGACCGCTACGATGATACGTTTCGCAAATATACGCAGCGGTTCTTCGGTCCCGGCTACGACTGGCGAATATTCAAGGCGCAGGCCATGGCGGAAAGCAATATCAGCATGAATGCCAAAAGCTGGGTGGGCGCCCGCGGCATCATGCAGTTGATGCCTGCGACGTACCGTGAAATTCAGTCCAAGAACCCCGAAATCGGTGCAATCGACGATGCCGAGTGGAACATTGCCGCCGGAATTTATTACGACCGGCAGCTATGGAACCAATGGTAGTCTGGCTCTGGTGACCAGTACCGGAGGCGCTTCATGTTCGCCAGCTACAATGCCGGACGCGGGACCCTGCTGCGCGCGCAGAAAGTGGCGCGTACCAGCAAGCTTGACCCAAGCATTTGGCCGAGCATCCAGTCGGTTGCTCCCCACGTTCCGAAGTGGCGGCATGAAGAAACGCTAGGCTACGTGGAAAAGATCGATGGACACGCCGAGCGGATGGAAAACGAGGGTCGCGTTGTCAGGTGAATCCGGCGCTGACTTGAGTAGAAAACGCGATGCGGCAAGAACGGTTCTAGAGACTTCCGCCGCGATGGGCCGCTGCACGGTTGAGCGAGCTGATGCTGATCACTTCCTCGCGTAACTGCGACCGCGAAACTGGCGCTGAGTAATGGGGCATGCGCGCAATTTGGAAGTTACTGAATTCCGCCCGAAGAATTCGTTCCACGGTCACCCCCAAGGCCACCAGAACGGGCTTCTCCGGTCCGAATGCTTCAAGTTCGGCTCGCAGTGAGGCAATGCTGCGGGCGTGCAGGTTGGGCTCTCTCCTGAGCCTCCTCAACACCTCGTGGTATTTCTTTTCCGGAAGGCCCTTCACGATACCGGTGAGATATGCCCCCCAAAGCGGGGTCTCCACCAGGGCGTCGCGGAGCATGAAATCCCGGCGGCCGAGGTGGAAATTCGACCAGTCCGGCGTGCCGGGGTCCTTGCTGACGTTAAGAGCCACCAGCACGAAACGGGTATGGATCGTGCTGAGAATGTTCCGATCAACATCGAAGACGGACAAGTCGCTCATGTTGTCGCAAGGTTTCTGGCCCCGCCTTGCCCAAACAGCCCAGCTCCCCACTTTGCGATATCGGTCGCGCACGGCGGCGAAACGCTGTGGATCGAAGGTTGGCTGCTGCCTTTCTTCGGCTGGCGCCGTCCAGCTCTCGTGGGCTGGTGCATTCCATCTTTGCCCGGCCGGTGCCTTCGAGCTTTCCTCGGCAGGCGGCTTCCAGTCCCAATGGTAGCTGAGCGCGCTGATCCCACAGCGACGGCAACGCCGGCGCTTGTCTTGTTCGAGGTCAACCCAGGCATGCCCCCGGGCGAACCAACATTTCAGGCTTCGGAAATTCCTGATGCGAACCAAGGTCAACTTCCCTCGCAGTAGGCCTGCTTTTAGGGTAAATGTCGTACCGAAAAATGCCTGTGCAAGTGCAATAGCAGATTCTGAAAGTGCGAAAACAGTTTTGCAATTGCAAGCCGAAGGTTGGCGGTAAGATGCTAGGCGTGGCTTGCCTGGGCTGACGGGACTGATGTTTTCACCTGGTCAGCAGTGTTGGGGAACGAAAGGCACCCCGTTCCGTTTGGATTGAGCGGCTTGGCAGTTTGTTTCATTTATGCTGGAAATTCCAAATGCATAATCAGTCAGGTGGCAGTTCAGATTTGAAGAGCGCTGGGCAGGTATCGCACGATATGGCAGGCATCTTCGGCACCAAAAATCATGTCCCGGGCAGCGATGCGTCGGCCCAAACCCCTTCGATCATGCCCCTCGTCCGTCGCCCCTTAAGCCGAGGATTTGGAAACCGATGGGCGCTGCTTACGGGCGTCCTGATCGGCGGAGTGCTTGGGGCTTCGATCGTTCTGACGCAGCGCAACAATCCCGGCGTTGACCCCGGTCAAGGCGCGAGGCCGCTTCCACGGGTTGTCGCTCAGGTCGAAAACGTTCCTCGCCCCACACCCGTGGTCCAGCCCAGGATTGTTGGCACGATCGCGCAATCGAACCTCGCAAGAGATGCTGCGCCCGATGCTTCCGCAGTCGTCAAATCACGCCCGGTATCGGCACCGGTCACTCATAAGTCGAAGGACAGGCCAAAGCAGCGTCTGGCGGAAACCCGCGTCGCAAAAATACCTCGTTCGCGCGACGGCTCCTGCGGCCGGTTGGAGGGCATGGACCTCGCCACGTGCATGCGGCCGCAGATTCTCGATGCCGACCGGCAACTGCGAACAGCTTATAATGATGCCGTCCGCGCTGGAGTAGATAGGCGCGTACTCGCCAATTATCGGCGCCAATGGTCGAGTTTGCGAAAACTGGCCGTCTCAGACCCCCGCGATGTATCGTTGGGCTATCGTGACATCGCCCAGCAACTCGACGCAAGGCGAACCGGCCAGTCCGCCGAATTCTGACATGGCATCGGCAGCTTCCATGCCCGCTGTGCAGCCTGACTGGCCGACCGGTAAGGTGGACGGACAACTGATCTACGCCATCGGGGATATTCACGGCTGCTACGACCTGCTCCGACGGCTTCTGGGAGAGATCACGGCCGATGCCGAAGTTCGCTCCAAGGGAAGGGTCCCGACCCTCATCTTTTGCGGCGACTATGTCGATCGGGGACCTGCCTCGCGCGAGGTTCTCGATGCGCTTTGCTGGCTAAAGCGGCGGCGACCGTTTCACCTCCAGTTCCTCAAGGGTAATCACGAGCAGGCGATGCTGGACTATATCGCAGCTCCCGAACACACGACGGCCTGGCTTCGCTTCGGCGGTTCCCAAACACTGCAGTCCTATGGCGTCCCTCCACCGCCACCCAAGTCTGCTCCGGAATTACACGTTGCCGCGCGCGATGATTTGCTGGAGCGGTTGCCCGTCGCCCACTTGCGATTTCTGGAAGATTTGGAACTGATGGTCGGCATAGGAGACTATGCCTTTGTCCACGCTGGCGTCAGACCCGGTGTTGCGCTGGCCAAGCAGGAGGAAGAAGACCTGCTTTGGATTCGCGGCGAATTCATCGAAAATGAGACATCGCACGGTCGCATCATCGTCCATGGACACACCTGGTACAGTGACCAGCCCCAGGTGCGGCCAAATCGCATCGGCATTGATACTGGTGCCTATGAGACTGGGGTGCTTACCGCCCTGCGCATAGAAGATGACAGGGTAACTGCACTTGCAGTGCGTTGAGTAATCCTGCTGGCTCGCGAGATCCGTCCCCTCAAGCCCCCGCAGGCCCCATCCGCTCCGGCTCATCCGCACCTACCACCAACGGCTGCGTATGCTCGACCTCGCCCAGCCCCAGTTCCGCCAGAACCTCGTCCGTATGCTGCCCCAGCAACGGCGTCGGGCCATGCACATGTCCCGGCGTTTCCGAGAACCACGTCGGCACTCCGGGATAGCGCACCGGGCCTTGCGGGCTTTCCACCGTTTCGAAGAAGCCCACTGCGTTGAGGTGCTCGTTCTCGAACAGCTGCTCTGTCGTGTAGAGCGGTGAGGCGGGGATGTGCAGCTCTTCCAGCAGGTCCAGCCATTCCTGCGTGGTGCGCGTCGCGAAGGTTTCGCCCAGCAGGCCATAGACGTGGTCGATCTGCTTGGCGCGCTGCGCCAGCGTAGCGAATTCGGGGCTGTTCCACTCGGGCTTCACGGACTCGACGAAGGCGTTCCAGTGCTTGTCGTTATAGACCAGCGCCGCGACATAGCCGTCCTTGGTCTTGTACGGCTTGCGGTTGCGGGCGACGACGCGGTGGTAGTGCGCTGGCCCCAGCGGCGGGTTGAACATCTGGCCGCTCGCATGCTCGACCAGCATGAACGATGCCATTGTCTCGAACATGCCGACTTCCACTTCCTGCCCTTCGCCGGTGCGTTGGCGGTGGAACAGGGCCATGGTCGTGGCGTAGAGCGCGGTCAGGCCTGACACCTTGTCGGCGATGATGGTGGCCACGAAGTCGGGCTTGCCGGTCATCAGTTCCTGCAGGTGCGGGATGCCGCATTCGGCCTGGATGGTGTCGTCATAGGCGGGCTTGTCGCCGTCCGGACCGCGGCGGCTGTAGCCATAGCAGTTGGTATAGATGATGTCGGGCTTGATCGCCTTCACCGCTTCGTAATCGAAGCCGAGCTTGGCGATGGCCTTGCCGCGCATTGAGTGAATGAAGACGTCGGCCGTGGCGATCAGCGCGCGCAGCGCTTCCTTGTCACGCTCTTGTCGCAGGTCCAGCACCACGCTGCGCTTGCCGCGGTTGACGTTGACGAAGACGCCGCCAAGACCCGGTGCAGGGCCGGCGTTGATGAAGCGCGTGTTGTCGCCTGCGGGCGGCTCAACCTTGATAACGTCGGCGCCCATGTCGGCCATGACCTGGGTGCAATAGGGGCCGAAGACCATGCTCGTCAGGTCGACGACGCGGATTCCGGCCAATGGGCCCTGACGTTCTGCGGAGCTTTTCATGCGTGCTCCGTTAGCGGATCGCTCGTTTGAGGTCTATGCGTATTTTGGTTCACTGAACCCATATCGGTTCAGCGCCATTGTCTTTGCGCGGCGTCGCTGCTAGCGGCAGCCAACGCATTTCAGAAGGTGGAACCCCGTGGATTTTTCGCTCACCGAAGACCAGCAGAACATCCGTGAAGCAGTGCTCAAGCAGTGCTCGCTGTTCAGCGACGAATACTGGCTGGAGCATGACCGCAGCGGTGAATTTCCCGAGGAATTCTTCAAGTCGATGGCCGAAGCAGGCTGGCTGGGCATCGCCATGCCCGAAGCAGTCGGCGGCGCGGGCCTTGGCATCACCGAAGCGGCAATCATGATGCAGGCGGTCGCCGAATCGGGCGGCGGCATGACGGCGGCCTCTGCCATCCACGGACCGGTCTTCGGGCTTGAGCCGGTGATGCTGTTCGGCACCGACGAGCAGCAGGCACGCATGATCCCGCCGATCATCACGGGGCAGGAGAAGATGTGCTTCGCCGTGACGGAGCCGAACACCGGCCTCGACACCACAAGCCTCAAAACCCGCGCCGACAAGGTCGAAGGCGGCTACCGCGTCAACGGGGAGAAGATCTGGATCACCAACGCCCATGTCGCTGACCGGATGCTCCTTATCGCCCGCACCACGCCGCTCGACGAGGTCAAGAAGAAGACCGAAGGGCTGACGCTTTTCTATACGAAGTTGGATCGTGAAAAGATCGAGCATCGCCTGATCCCCAAGATGGGCCGCCATGCGGTCGGTTCGAACATGCTGTTCATCACCGACCTCTTCATCCCCGATGAAGACCGCATCGGTGAGGAAGGGCAGGGCTTCCGCATCCTGCTCAAGGGCCTGAATCCCGAGCGCGTGCTGCTGGGCGCAGAGGCCACCGGCCTTGGCCGCGTCGCCATCAAGAAGGCATCGAAGTACGCGCAGGAGCGTGTCGTGTTCGGCCGTCCGATCGGCCAGAACCAAGGCATCCAGCACCCGCTTGCGAAAGCGTGGATGCAGGTAGAGGCCGCCAGCCTGATGGTGATGAAGGCCGCCACCCTGTTCGACAAGGGCGAGGAATGCGGCGTCGAGGCGAACTCGGCCAAGTACCTTGCCGCAGAGGCCGGTTACGAAGCTTGCCAGACCGCCGTCATGTCGATGGGGGGCATGGGCTATGCGCAGGAATATCACGTCGAGCGCTACCTGCGCGAAGTGCTGATCCCCCGCATCGCGCCGGTCAGTCCGCACCAGATCATGAACTTCATCGCCGAACGGGTGCTGGAATTGCCGAAGAGCTATTGACGCTTATCCGCTCCTCCTTGAGGGGGAGGGATACGCAGGCTTGGCAGCTTGCTGCCTAGCCGAAGTTGGGTGGGGGAGTTTTAGCGCTGCGCCTTCGACCCCCATCCAACTGCGCCTAGGCGCTTGCAGCGCCAAGGCTCCGTATCCTTCCCCCATCGAGGGGAAAGGGGGCCCTACCGCTCCGCCGGGCTGGTCGTCTCCAGCCCCTTGGTGAACATCAGTCGCTCCAGGCGATAGTCCGGGTCCGCGACCATCCGGCGCATCCCTTCGAGCGCGGTCTCGAGCCGCTCGCCGCCGCCGCAGGCGTGGACCACGAAGTCCTTGTAGGCGCAGGCCTGCGGGCTGGTCTTGTCGAGGAATATCCGCCGCCGTTCGTCGGCCCAGGTATCGAGCAGCGCCGGATCGGCACCGTCGAGCACGACCGCTGCCAGCGTCGGCCACAGCGCGAAGGCGTCGAACAGGCCGGTGGTCAACCCGAACCCGCCGGTCGGGTTGGTCACGTGCGCCGCATCGCCGGCGAGCAGCACGCGGCCCTTGCGGAAGGTCTCGGCGCAGCGCTGGTGCATCTTGTAGGGCGCGGCCCGGTCGAGCTCGTAGCCGCCCGGCCCGGGCAGCAGGTGCCTGTAGGCCTCGGGCAGGCGCTCGAGGTAGCTC
>JBEVKC010000121.1:0-17888 GCA_040509895.1 Novosphingobium sp.
TCCGCCGTTTCCTGGTCGATCGTCTGGTTGACGGTGACCATGACGCCCATCTTGAAAAGCGCCTTCACAAGGTCGGCGCCCTTCTCTGCCATACGGTTGGCGAGTTCCTGGACGGTGATCGCCTCTGGCACCACAACGTCGCGAACCTGCTTTTCACGCGGCTGGGACTGACCGGCGAAGTGGGCGCGCTTTTCCTTTTCGCGGGCACGCTTGAGCGCGGCGAGCGAACGGGCGCGGGCACCCTCGTCCTCGTTGAGCGCCTTGGTGACGGTCAGCTTGCCTGACTGACGGCGGTGATCACCAGCCGTCTTGTCGCGGGGATGGACGACCTTCTTGGCCGGCTCGGGACGCTTGACCGGCGATGCGACCGGCGTGAACCGCCGCGGGGCAGGCGCTGCGGCTGCGGCGTCGTCCTTCTTCGCTTCAGCGGCAGCGGCAGGAGCAGCAGCCGGTTCGGGAGCGGCTGCAGTCGGCGCATCGGCAGGGGCCGCAGATGCGGCTTCCGGCTGTGCAGAAGGCTCGGGCGCAGGTGCAGGTGCGGCCTGGGGCTCCGGAGCCGGCGCGGCTGCCTCGGCAGCAGGCTCAGACTCAGCCTTGCGGTTATCCTCGGCGCGGCGACGCTCTTCATCGGCAGCGCGCTGGCGCTCATCCAGTTCGCGACGGTTCGCAGCCTCAAGCGCGTTCATGCGGGCTTCTTCCGCCTCGCGCAGCAGGCGTGCCTGCATTTCCTGACGGGTTTCACCGGCGGGCACAATCGGACGCGGCGCGGGCTTGGGAGCCTCTGCAACCGGGGGCGGCGGCGGAGCAGCGACAACGGGCTCAGGCGCGGGCGCGCCCTCACCAGGCTTGCCGAGCACCTTGCGGCGCTTCACTTCGACGACGACCTTGTTGGTGCGCCCATGGCTGAAGGTCTGCTTGACCTCGCCCGCTTCGACCGAGCGCTTGATTCCAAGCGGCTTGCGGCCCAGCGTCGGTTTGTTGTCGGTCTCGCTCATCTGTCCAATCAGTCCTTCAGTCTCAATTCGTCGTCGTGGCCAGCGGATCGGCGCCAGGCGCTGTCCGTTGGTCAGTCTCATCTGTTGTATCCGGCCCGGTCGTTTCCGCCCGCCCCAGGTAATGCAGCAAGCGCTGTAGAGGGGCGGCGATTCTCTCGGCCGCCGCTGACTCTGTCAGCGCCAGGTGGACGACGTTGTCGCGGCCCAATGCCACAGACAAAGCCGCCCGGTCCAGTGGCAAGACAGTGCCGCGCAAACCGCTGCCCTCTGCCTCAAGCCCGACCCGAAGCGCCTGGTCCAGTTTACGCGATCCGTCCTCACCGGCGTCGGCCGCGTGGGCAAGCCATGCGACCCTGCCCATGCGTGCCTTTTCGGCAATGCGGTCAGAGCCGACAAGCAACTGGCCAGAGCGCATTTCCAGCCCCAGCCGATCGGTCACGGCACGCGTCAGCGCGGCTTCCAGTCTTTCGGCAAGATCGTCGGGAATGGAGATTGGCGCGCCCTTGAACGCACGCGCCAACGCTCCCTTTAGTTTGCCCTTGGCAATCGATTCTTCAAGGGCTGCGCGCGTTACGCCAATCCAGGCGCCACGGCCCGGTGCGCGGGCGAGCACGTCGGGATGCACCTCTCCTTCCGGAGAGATGGCCAACCGCACGAGTGCGTCACGCGCGTCATGGGTTCCGGAGAGGATGCATTTCCTCTCCGGCCCGTTACCGGCAGTGTCGGAGCCTAGACGCTCATTGTGAGGATTCCGCATCGGCGGCCTCCTCGGCTGCTGGCTCGTCTTCGAACCAGTGGGCGCGCGCGGCCATGATGATCTCGTTGCCCTGCTCTTCGGTCAGGCCATATTCGCCGAGGACACCGCCGCGATCTTCCTCGCGCTTGCGCTGCACGGTGCCGTCACGGCGGCGCTGTTCGGCGCGCTTCTTGGCGATGAGTTCGTCGGTGGCGAGATCGGCAAGATCGTCGAGCGTCTTGATGCCGCCCTTGCCGAGCGTGACCAGCATCGCTTCGTTGAGGTGCGGCAGTTCGGCCAGCGCATCCTCGACGCCAAGGGCGCGACGTTCGGTGCGAGCAGCTTCCTCGCGGCGCTCCAGCGCTTCGAGTGCGCGGCTCTGCAGCTCTTCGCCCAGTTCCTCGTCGAAGCCCTCGATGGCGGCAAGTTCGGTGATGTCGATGTAGGCGACTTCTTCCAGCTCGGTGAAGCCTTCGGCCACCAGCAGCTGCGAAAGTGTTTCATCGACGTCGAGTTCTTCCTCGAACATCTTGGAGCGTTCGGCGAATTCCCGCTGGCGCTTCTCGCTCGATTCAGCCTCGGTCATGATGTCGATCTGGCTGCCGGTAAGCTGGCTGGCGAGACGGACGTTCTGGCCGCGGCGGCCAATGGCGAGCGACAGCTGGTCGTCGGGAACGACAACCTCGATGCGGCTCTCTTCCTCGTCGATGACGACGCGCGAAACGGTCGCTGGCTGGAGAGCGTTCACCACGAAAGTCGCGGTGTCTTCGCTCCAGGGGATGATGTCGATCTTTTCGCCCTGCAGTTCCTGCACGACGGCCTGTACGCGGCTGCCCTTCATGCCGACGCAAGCGCCGACCGGGTCGATCGAGCTGTCGCGGCTGATCACGCCGATCTTGGCGCGGCTGCCCGGGTCACGAGCGGCGGCCTTGATCTCGATGATGTTGTCGTAGATCTCGGGCACTTCCTGCGCGAAGAGCTTCTTCATGAACTCCGGATGCGCGCGGGACAGGAAAATCTGCGGACCGCGGTTCTGGCGTTCAACCTTCATGATCAGCGCGCGGACGCGCTCGCCAACGCGCGCAGCTTCACGCGGAATCTGCTGGTCGCGGCGGATCACGCCCTCAGCGCGGCCAAGGTTGACGATGACGTGGCCGAATTCGACCGACTTGATCACGCCGGTGATGACCTCACCCGCGCGGTCCTTGAATTCCTCGTACTGACGCTCACGCTCAGCGTCGCGGACCTTCTGGAAGATCACCTGCTTGGCCGACTGCGCGTCGATGCGGCCCAGATCCACCGGAGGCAGCGGATCGACGATGAAGTCGCCCAGCTTGGCATCCTTGTCGAGCTTCTGCGCCTGCTTCAGGTCAACCTGCTTGAAGTAGTCTTCAACGACCTCAACAACCTCGACCACGCGCCACAGGCGCAGGTCGCCAGTCCGCGGGTCCAGCTTGGCGCGGATATCATTCTCGGCGCCGTAACGGTTACGCGCGCTCTTCTGGATCGCTTCTTCCATCGCCTCGATGACGACGGACTTATCGATCATCTTCTCGGTCGCCACCGAAGTAGCGATCGCAAGAAGCTCGGCACGGTTGGCGGAAATCGGACTGGCCATATTCAGTCTTCCTGTTCTTCAACTATCTCGTCGGCACCGCTGCTGTCGAGCGGGCGTGTAGCTGCAATGAGCCGGTCGGTAAGGACCAGCCGGGCGGAATGGATATCGGCGAAAGGAAAGGACACGCGGCCCGACTTCCGGTCGTCGACAGTGATGGTTTCGTCTTCGATGCCCACAAGATCGCCGTGCAGCGACTTGCGATTGCCCTCTACCGGCTGGGTGAGGTTCACCTTCACCTCATGCCCCGCCCAATTGACGAAGTCCTTGGCGCGGGTGAGCGGGCGGTCGATGCCGGGCGAGCTGACTTCGAGGCGGTAGGCCTCCTCGATCAGCACTTCGCCCGCTTCTTCCAGCGCATCGATGCGGTCGGAGATGCGGTGCGACAGGGCGGCGCAATCTTCGATGACGAGCTGGCCAGTCTCAGGCCGTTCGGCCATGATCTGGAGCGTATGCTCTTCGTCGCCAACTTCGGTCTTGCCGAAAAGCAGCACGCGCACGAGATCGAAGCCGAGAGCTTTCGCCTCTGGCTCAACAACCTCAATAATACGCGCGATATCCGCCATTCGAACTCCCACAGAACAACAAAGCCGCAACAACGAGGCTTTGTGCCGGCCCCTTGCGGCGCCAGCCCCTAGATTGCGTCACAATGTCGGGATGGACGGGCAAATAAGCTGGGGCCCGGCGAATTGCAAGCCTAATCGCCCCACCCGCCTGACTCAAATTTCGCGTCCTCGGAAAGCGACTGATCCTTGCACCATCCGGCATCGGCCGCACGCTCTTGCGCCCGCTTATGCTCGCGCGTGGCGGACGGTATCTGGCGGTAGGCGCCTGCGTCCTCCAGCCCCGTCACATCGGCGACAGCATCGACCACCACCTCAGGGTTGTTGGTCAGCCACGCACCCCCGATTCCAACCACGAGCACCCCCAGCAGCCACAGCCCGGCCAAGACCTGGAATATGCGCTTCACTACCTTCATCCGGGACGCGATAGCCGGGTCGTAATTGCGATTCCGTTATCGACTGCCGCGGAGTTGGGCGATTGACTTGCCCACCTGACGGTGACAGCTTCACACCATGGCAAAGCGCGATTTCCGGTATCTCGAAGGACAGCTTCTCGCGGGCATCTAGCCCCGGGTCCGGTGCGCGTGCCCCGAGCCCGGGGCAAAATCTCGACAATCCGCAACATGCCCGCCGGACGCGGCATGGCGCATCCATTTTTCCGGGAAAGCCATACCAATGACAGTCAGCACCAAGGCGGCGCATCGGCCGCCTATCCACATGATCGACAGCGAAGCCGAAGCGCTGGCCAACCTTGCCATCGGCGCGGAAGAGCGACAGCCCGATGTCAGCGAGATGCTGCTGCAAGAGATCGGCCGTGCCCATCTCCATCCTGCCGGAAAGATTCCGGTGGACGTCGTCACCATGCTGTCGACGGTCGAGTTCACGGACAAGACCGCGGGCACAACCCGGACGCTCCAACTGGTCTATCCAGGGGACGCGGATATTGCCGAGGGCCGCATATCCATCCTCACGCCAGTTGGCGCCGGTCTGATCGGACTGCGCGCAGGCCAGTCGATTATCTGGCCCGACCGCCACAGACGAGAACGCATCCTGACAATCGAGAAGGTTGCCCAGTTGGAGAAGGAAGGCCTGGCGCGCGCAGGCTAACCCGCGCTTCGGTCCATCAGCCCGTGCTTTTTCATGCAGTGTCGCAGCTGGTCATAGCTGAGGCCAAGCGCCTTGGCCGTCTGCCGCTGGTTATAGCGGTGGCGGCCAAGGGCGTGCTCAAGGATCGCCTTTTCATGGGCATCGACGGCAAGCCGCAGGTCGCTGACTGAATCGAAATTGGGCGTACCTTGGAAGGGCGCCGCTACGGCAGAAGGCCGGTCCTCATTCGCCGCGACCGGGCCTGAGGCGGGGCGCCACGGACTATCGAAGGGATCGAAAACAACGTGGCCGATGGGCTCATCCCAATCGTCCCAGCGATAGACTGCGCGCTCGATCACATTGCGCAGCTCGCGGACATTGCCGGGCCACTGGTGCTCCTCCAGCGCGCGCATCGCCGTTTCGGAAAAGCCCGGCCATTGTTCCCAGCCAAGTTCCGACGCCATACGCTGGCCGAAATATTGCGCGAGTACATAAATGTCTCCCTCGCGTACCCGCAGCGGCGGCAGGGTGATGACCTCAAAGCTCAGGCGGTCGAGAAGGTCGGCACGAAACTTGCCCCGCGCTGCCAATGCCGGAAGGTTCTCGTTCGTCGCAGCGACAATGCGGACATCGACGTTGAATGACCGCGAAGACCCGATCCGCGTGACCTCACCATATTCGATGGCGCGAAGCAAGCGTTCCTGTGCCCCCATAGAAAGGGTCGCCAATTCGTCCAGGAAAAGCGTGCCCTTGTCCGCTTCCTCGAACCGACCCGCCCGCGCCTTGGTCGCGCCGGTAAAGGCGCCCGCCTCATGCCCGAACAGCTCAGCCTCGATCAGCGTTTCGGGAAGTGCCGCGCAGTTCAGCGTCACCAACGGCTCCCCCCAACGCGGGGACAGGCGGTGGAGGCGTTCGGCAATCAGTTCCTTGCCGGTCCCGCGCTCCCCGATCACCAGCACGGGGCGGCGCATGGGCGCGGCGCGGCTGGCGCGTTCGACGGCGTCAAAGAAAGCGGTCGACTGACCTATAAACTGGGCTTCTCGCTCCATCTCCAATCTATAGCGAAAAATCCCAATGTATGGCAATCCTTCCCAAGCCGACGAACTTAGCTTTCTTCAGAAATGGGAGAATTCTGCGCCTTTTCGCGTTTGGCACGCGGCTTGCTGAAAGAAAGACAATTCCTATCTCGCTCTTAAAGGCACGAACAATGACCACCAGTTCCACCGCCCGCCGCAGCAAGCTCGACAATGCGATCATTGCCAGCCTTGCCGCCATGGCCGCGATGAACATCTTTGTCCTGACCCAGCAGGTCCAGCCGGAAGCCATTCTGGCCGCTGCACAGACCTCTGGCCAAACTTCGGAAGTGCACACCGCATGACCGATCCCTTCGATCCCTTTGGGACGGAGCGCCCACTACCCCCCGCAAGCGGTGATCAGTCCCACCGCCGCCACGGCGCTCCGTCTCATCCCCGCCCCACTGAATCTCGATCTGCCTCGCGCATCGATGCCGAGGTAGAGCGGATGCGCCGTTCACCGATGCCAACACAGAACCTCGGAGCACCCCTGATGGGAATCTTCTCGCGCACTCGCGATATCATCGCCGCCAATTTCAACGACCTTCTCGACAAGGCCGATGACCCGGCGAAGATGATCCGCATGATCATCCTCGAAATGGAGGAAACGCTGGTCGAAGTCCGCGCCAGCGCCGCGCGCACGATCGCCGACCAGAAGGAAATGCACCGCCACACCATCAAGCTCGACAAGCTCCAGGCCGATTGGGCCGAAAAGGCGCAGCTTGCGCTCAGCAAGGACCGCGAGGATCTGGCCCGCGCCGCGCTGATGGAGCGCAAGAAGGCTGCTGACATGGGCATGCAGCTCAAGGAAGAGATCCGCGTGCTCGACGATGCGCTGCGCGCCTATGAAATCGACATCGAGAAGCTGCAGAATCGCCTGCGGGAGGCTCGCAGCCGTCAGAATGCCATTGCAGCCCGCCTTGAAAGCGCCGAAAATCGCGTCAAGCTGCGCACTCTCCTCGCCAGCGAGCGTGTGGACGATGCCATGGCCCGTTTCGACCAGCTGGAACGCCGCGTAGATTACGCCGAAGGCCGCGCCGACGCATTGAACCTTGCCGAAGCCGGCAAGCCGACCCTCGCCGACGAAATTGCGGCGCTCGCCTCAAGCGACAAGATCGACGAGGAACTGGAAGAGATGAAGCGGGCGCTCGCCGCCGGCAATGATCCGGCGAAGGAGGACTGATCGATGGAAGTTCTGGTCCCACTTGTTGCTCTCTTGGCCATCTTCGTCGGCCTGCCGTGGCTCTGCCTGCACTATATGACCCGGTGGAAGACAGCAGCCACGCTGACGTCCGGCGACGAGCAATTGCTGGAGGAACTCTACCAGCTCGCCCGTCGGCTCGATGACCGGATGAACACCGTTGAGCGGCTCGTTGCCGCCGACAACCCCGATTTCCGCCCGGCGCGCGTCGTCCATGACAGAACCGGCAATGAACAACTGGACGAGCTTGAGAACCTGCTCGCCGAAAAGGAAAGGACCGCAAAGTGAACAGCCCGCGCACCCGTTTTTACCGCGACAAGGTCAATGGCAAGATCATGGGCGTTTGCGCAGGGCTTGCCGACTATACCGGCGTTGATGTCCTGTGGGTCCGTCTGGGCGCGGTCGTGTTGACCTGGGTCAGCGGCGGCATGCTGCTGCCGGCTTATTTCCTGGTCGGCCTGCTGGCAGGCACCAAGCCGGAACACCTCTATACCGACCGGGAAGAGCAGCGTTTCTGGCAGGGCGTGCGACAGTCGCCCAGCCGAACGGCACGCGAAGTGCGGACCCAGTTCCGCGAGATCGACCGCCGGCTCGCCGAAGTCGAAGCCCACTATGTGTCCAGCAACCCGCGTCTCTCTGCAGAGATCGAGCGCCTGCGCTGACCTGACAATTTTCCGGAGACTGTCTGATGGATGCCTCTATCCTCGCCTTGCTCATCCCCCTCGCACCCTTTCTGCTCGTGGGCTTTCTGATCTGGACGCGCCACCAGCGCAGGATGATCGAGATGCAATCGCAGATCTCCGCTGAAAAGGCCGCGCAGTACGCCACGCACACCCAGGAACTGGAAGATCGCGTGCGGGTGCTGGAGCGGATCGTCACCGACAAGGGCTATGACGTGGCCACACAGATCGAGGCCCTGCGCGATGCCCGCGATGTGGAAGCAAGGCTTGAGGCTGGCACCGAACGCCGCTGAACCGACTTTGGGGGATTGAGGTATGAACATGTGGACCGCCATTGTCGTCATCGTCGCGATAGGCGCATTCGTCAGCATCATGCGCGCGCGCTATTACGCGCAGCACGGCATCATCATGGATCGGCACGGGCATGTAACACCGCCGGTGACGGATGGGCGGCCGGACCCGGAACTGCTCCGCGAAATCGAAAGCCTGCGCAAGCGGCTGGAAGTCCTGGAACGCATTACCACCGATGAGCGGCACACCCGTTCCATCGCCGCCGAAATCGAATCCCTGCGAGACAAGTGAGCCTGGAGGCATTTGACATGATCGTCGATTCCCTCGTCATCTCATCCGCCACGCTGATCGGGCTTTGCATCGTCGCCAGCGCGCTGCTGAAGGCCTGGCACGGCTGGCTGGCGCTGAAGTCCCGTGAACTCGAAAACCGCCGCCCGGAACTGGAAGGCGGGGCGCCATCCGGCATGGCACGAATAGAGATTGCCGACCTGAAAGAACGCATCCGCAAGCTGGAAGCGATTGCTGCGGGGGTGGACCTCTGATTCATCCCTGCTACTTGGCCACTATGCGCAGCCTTGAAGACATCCGTGAAGAATACGAGTTCCTGGACGGGGACGAACGTTACCGCCTCCTCATCGACCTAGGGCGAGAGCTTGATCAGATGCCGGATGCCCTGAAGACTGACACGACAAAGGTTCGCGGCTGCTCGGCCAGCGTCTGGGTCTATCCCACGCGGCTGGAGGATGGGCGGCTGCACTTCCTGGCAGACAGCAATGCCGCGATAACCAAGGGAATCGTGGCGCTGGTGCTCTCAGCGGTTCAGGACAAGCCCGCCGCCGAGGTCGCGCAGACTGATATCGCCAGCGCGCTGGAGCCATTCGACCTGAAGAACCAGCTCAGTTCCAACCGGACGCAAGGCGTGCCCAACATGATCGCCCTGATTCGCGAGACTGCCGGGCGATACGCCGCCGAATGAAGCCACTAAGCCGCCACTTCTACCGCGTTGCAGGGCTGGTCTTCGTCGGTCTTGGCGCCGTGGGCGTGGCACTGCCGATCCTGCCGACGGTGCCGTTCCTGCTGCTGGCGGCCTTCTTCTTCGCCAAGAGCCATCCTGAATGGGCGGAACGGCTCTACAATCACCCGCACTACGGCCCGTCATTACAACGCTGGCGCGACAAACGCGCGATCAGCCGCAGGGCGAAATATTCGGCCATCGGCGCCATGACGGTGGGCGTGGGCTTCACATGGTTCACCATCGGCTGGCCGTGGGTGCTGATCTCGGTCGCGGTGCTGGTCATATCCGGCACATGGATCTGGACGCGCAGCGAGTAGACCCACAAGCGAATGGCAAATTGCGTGTCGTGCGAGGCTGGTGCATACTTGTCTCATGAGAAAAGCCGACGCGATCAACAGGTTGAAGTCATTTGAGAGCCGCTTGCGCGAGCGCGGCATCAATGCGCTTTATCTGTTCGGATCGACGGCCAGGGACGAAGCCGAAGCCACGTCCGACCTTGATTTGCTCTACGAGTATGAACCGTCGCGGAAATTCAGCCTGTTCGATCAGGCGGGTGCAATGCTGGAACTGTCCGATCAGCTTGGCACAAAGGTCGATCTGGTTTCACGCGCCGGTTTGCGTCCCCGCTTGCGGGAGCGCATTGAGGGCGAAATGATCCGGGTTTTCTGATGGCCTCACTGCTGGACACGCTGGATGATCTCGCACTGCTGATCGCTCGGGCCGAGAAGTCGGTGCAAGGCCGCACATTTGACGAGCTGATCGCTAACGACGAAGCTTATGATGCTTTGACCTATCGGCTCGCCATGATCGGTGAAACCAGCAAGAAACTCCCCAACGAAATCAAGGCCCGGCATCCCCATCTGCCGTGGCGCGAAATGGCGACGTTCCGCAACTTCGCTAGCCATGATTATTTCGGTGTCGATGCCCAACTGGTCTGGCAGGCCGCGATGAGTCTGGAACCGATCAAGACAATGGTTCGTGAAGAGATATGCAAAGGTCAGGAATAGTTCTGCACCCCTACCCCTCCAACGCCTCCCTCAACACAGCAATCCCCGCCTCTCGCTGCGCCCGCAGTTCCTGCTTAAGCCGTGCCGGATCGCGGGCAAATACGAAGCCAAAGCTCACCCCGCCTTCCTTGCCGACAGTCGCGTGGTGGAGCTTGTGCGCCTGCACCAGCCGTTTGGCATAGCCGCGTTTCGGCACCCAACGGAACCAGCGTTGGTGGACAAGGCCGTCGTGGATCAGCGTGTAGATTACGCCGTAGATGAGGACGCCAAGCCCGATCCACGTCCCCGGCTCCCACGCCGCAGCGCCGCGGATCATCGGGCTGCCGAGGGCGAACATCGAAATGCTCATACCCGCGCCAACAAGGGCGAACAGGTCATTCTTTTCCACCAGCTTGTCATGAGGCTCGTGGTGGTCGCGGTGCCAGTTCCAGCCGAAGCCGTGCATGACGTAACGATGGCTGGCCCACGCCACGCCCTCCATGGCAAGGACGGTCAGCAGCACGGCAAGAATGGCAGCAAGGGGAGACATGTTGCCTCAATACAGGCTTGGCCTGCTGAAAGACAGCACGCCTTGCAAAACCGGCTCGCAGGCGTATTTGCCCCTGCATGGCTGATACTCCGCGCACACTCTACGAAAAGATCTGGGACGCCCACGTCGTCGAACGCCGGGACGACGGCACCTGCCTTGTCTACATCGACCGTCACCTTGTCCACGAAGTGACCAGCCCGCAGGCCTTCGAGGCACTGCGAGTCGCCGGACGCCCCGTGCGACGCCCCGATCTTACGCTGGCCGTGCCGGACCACAACCTGCCCACGACTCCGCGCAAGGATGCCGACGGCAACCGCATCCCGATTGCCGACGCGGAAAGCGCCAACCAGCTCAGGACGCTGGCCAAGAACGCGCCCGAATTCGGCATCCGCTACATCAGCGAAGTCGATGCCGAGCAGGGCATCGTCCACGTCGTCGGCCCCGAGCAGGGCTTTTCGCTGCCGGGCGCGACCATCGTTTGCGGTGACAGCCACACGTCATGCCACGGCGGCCTTGGCGCGCTGGCATTCGGCATCGGCACGACCGAAGTTGAGCATGTGCTGGCAACCCAGACGCTGATCCTCAGCCAGTCGAAGACATTTGAGGTCCGCGTCGATGGCAAGCTCGCCCCCGGCGTCACGCCGAAGGACGTCGTGCTGCACGTCATCGGCGTGATCGGCACGGCTGGCGGCACCGGCCACGTCATCGAATTCTGCGGCACGACCTTCGAGGAAATGAGCGTCGAGGGCCGCCTGACCGTCTGCAACATGTCGATCGAAGGCGGCGCCCGTGCTGGCCTGGTCGCGCCCGATGAAAAGACCTTCGCCTACGTGAAGGGCCGTCCCTATGCGCCCAAGGGCGAGGACTGGGACAAGGCTGTCGCTTGGTGGACCAGCCTAAAAACCGATCCGGGCGCGAAGTTCGACAAGTCCGTGCACATCAACGCTGCCGACATCCAGCCAACCGTGACCTGGGGCACCAGCCCCGAGGACACAGTGGCAATTGGCGGCGTTGTTCCCGCTCCGGAAAGCTTCGCCGATGCCTCAAAGCAGGACGCCGCACGCGTCAGCCTTGAATACATGGGACTTGAGCCGGGCACGCGCATGACCGACATCGAAGTGCAGAATGTCTTCATCGGCAGCTGCACCAACAGCCGCATCGAAGACCTGCGCGCCGCTGCCGAAGTGCTGCGCGGCCGTCACAAGGCCGACAACGTAAAGTGGGCGATAATCGTCCCCGGCTCTGGCCTGGTGAAGCAGCAGGCAGAAGCCGAAGGGCTGGACAGGATCTTCATTGAAGCCGGCCTTGAATGGCGCGAGCCGGGCTGCTCGGCCTGCCTCGCCATGAACCCAGACAAGGTTCCCCCCGGCGAGCGCTGCGCCTCCACCAGCAACCGCAACTTCACCGGTCGGCAGGGGCCGGGAGCGCGGACTCACCTCGTCTCCCCCGCGATGGCGGCGGCGGCGGCAGTGACGGGCAAGCTGACCGACGTGCGGGAACTGGTTGGGGAAGCCGCGGCCTGAGTGGAGGAGGCGCGTAAATCCGCCTTCGCGCCGTTCGCCTTTCCGGACACGCGCGTTCTCATCCTTGGCAGCTTGCCGGGAGAAGCGTCGCTGGCGGCCCAGCGGTACTATGCCCACCCGCAAAACCAGTTCTGGCGGCTGACGGGTGAAGTCATCCGGCGGGAAGACCTGCCCTCGCTCGACTATGACGCGCGGCTTGAGGCCCTGATCGCAGCCGGGGTCGGTGTGTGGGACACCATCGCCTCCGCAATACGCAAGGGCAGTCTCGACGCGGCGATCCGCGAGGTACAGCATGCCGAACTGGCCGGCCTTGTCGCGACGCTGCCCCAATTGCGCGCCGTTGCCTTCAACGGTGCCACGGCGGCGCGAATCGGCCGGCAATTGCTTGCAGGAGCGACCCTCGCGCTAATCGACCTGCCCTCCAGCAGCCCCGCCTATGCCGCCATGTCCTTTGACGACAAGCGCACCCAGTGGCTTGCCTTGCAACAATTCCTCGCCTGACGGCTTGCGTCCGCGCGCGGCCATGCACATAGGGAAATCATGAGCGATAAGACTGACAAGTCCGATTGGACAAGCAAGGCCGCCATTGCTGCTGGCGCCGCCATTGGTTCCGCCGCGCTGGCCGCTGCGCTGCTCTATGCGCGCCGCCGGGACAAGGCTGAAAAGCCCACGGCTCCGCCAGTTCGCCCGCTGGACGCGCCCGAGACCGACTGATGGAACCGATCAAGCACGTTGCTGGCCGGGCCATCCCCTTTGGCCGCAAGAACGTCGATACCGACGTCGTCATTCCTGCCCACTGGCTGAAGACCATCACCCGCGAGGGTCTTGGCCGGGGCGCGTTTGAGGCTGTCAAGAAAGAGCCCGGCAACGTCTTCACCGATCCCGAATATGATCGCGCGCCGATCCTGATCGCGGGCGACAATTTCGGCTGCGGCTCCAGCCGCGAACATGCCGCATGGGCACTGCTCGACATGGGCGTAACCTGCGTGATCGCGCCCAGCTTTTCCGACATCTTTTCGGGCAACGCCTTCAAGAACGGCATCCTTACCGTCGTCCTGCCACAGGAAGCGGTGGACCGGCTGATGGAAGTCGCCAAGACCGATCCCATCGACGTCGACCTTGAGACGCAGTCGGTGACGACGAAGTTCCAGGACCGCTTCAGCTTCGACATCGACCCGTTCCGCAAGCACTGCCTGCTGGAAGGGCTGGATGAGGTTGGCCTCACCCTGTCGCAGGACAAAGCTATCGGCGCGTTTGAAAAGGAAGCGGCGGCAGACCGCCCGTTCCTCGCCCACGCAGCCGTATGAAAGCGCTGCTGTCGTCGTCACCCGGTGGCCCGGAGACACTTGCCCTTGGTGAGCTTCCCGATCCGGTTCCCGGCGAAGGCGAAGTGTTGATCGCGGTGCGTGGCTGCGGGATCAACTTCCTCGACACGCTGATCATCCAGGATCTCTACCAGCAAAAGCCGCCGCGTCCCTTTGCCCCGGGGAGCGAGATTTCCGGTGTGATCGAGGCAGTCGGCACCGGCGTCACACAGTGGAAGACGGGCGACCGCGTCGTCGGCATGCCGCTGGTCGGCGGAATGGCCGAGAAAATCGTCATGGGCGCTGACAAGGTTTTCGCCCTGCCCGACGCCATTGATTTCACTGCCGGTGCCGGGCTGTTGCTGACCTATGGCACGGCGATCCACGCCCTGAAGGACAAGGCAAGGATGCAGCCGGGCGAAACGCTGCTGGTGCTTGGCGCCGGTGGCGGAGCTGGGCTTGCCGCGGTTGAGATGGGCAAGGCGCTGGGCCTGCGCGTCATCGCTGCCGTCTCTGGCGAGGCAAAGGCGCAGGCTGCGCGCGATGCCGGAGCCGAGGATGTGGTGATCTATCCCCGCGCTCCGTTTGACGGCGATCAGGCACGCGCCATGTCCAAGGCGTTCAAGAACGCATGCGGCGGCGAAGGTGCGGACATTGTGTTCGATGCTGTTGGCGGCGACTATGCCGAACCGGCGATGCGGGCGCTGGCTTGGCGTGGTCGTTATCTGGTGATCGGATTTGCCGCGGGCATTCCCACCCTGCCGCTCAACCTTGGCTTGTTGAAAGAGGCGGACATCTGCGGCGTGTTCTACGGCGCCTTTACCGAGCGCGATCCGCAGCACAACGCCGCGCTCACGGCGGAACTGATGGAGCTTGCCGCGACAGGGAAGATCCGCAGCCATGTTTCCGCGACCCGGCCTCTGGGCCTTGGGGGAGAGGCGATTGCCCTGCTTTCCGACAGGCAGGCCGTTGGCAAGGTCGTCGTGACAATTCAGGATTGATGCGGATCGGGGGATTGAACCCGGGCGGGCTCCACCCTATTCGCAGAAGTGAACAACGGAAGGTTTCTCTAGATGAGCAGTTTCAAGGACCGCGAACGCGGTGAAGAAGCCAATTTCGCCCGCGAAGAGGAAATGCATTTCCGCATCCAAGCCCGCCGCAATCGGCTGCTGGGCGCATGGGCAGCAGAACGCATGAGCCTTTCCGCAGTAGAGGCCGAAGCCTATGCCAAGGCTGTGGTCCAGGCAGACTTCGAAGAAGCCGGTGACGAAGACGTCGTTCGCAAGCTGCTGGGCGACCTGACCTCAGCCGGTGTAGAAACCAACGAAGGCGAAGTACGCAGCGCACTTGAAGCCAAGCAGATCGAAGCCCGCCGCCAGTTGATGGGCGAGGCGTAAGGAAAACATCATGCCCATGCCCGCGTCCGAAATCGAGGCGCTTATCCTTCAGGCCTTTCCGGGCGCTGAGGTCACCATCACCGATCTTGCCGGTGACGGTGACCACTATGCCGCGCGGGTCGTTACAAGTGCTTTCGAAGGCAAGTCGCGCGTGCAGCGGCACAAGATGGTCTATGAAGCACTGGGCGGCCGCATGGGCGGCGAACTGCACGCCTTGCAACTGACCACCGACATTCCCACCTGATGGCGATAGCCCTGATGGCTCTAGATAAGAGTAATCAATTCATGTCCGACGTTAACAGCCGCATCGCCGACATCGTCAATTCCAACGACGTCGTCCTTTTCATGAAGGGCACCGCCCTTTTCCCGCAGTGCGGCTTTTCCAGCCGCGCCATCGCGATCCTCGATCACCTTGGCGTGCAGTTCGAAACCGTTGACGTGTTGCAGGACCAGGAAATCCGCCAGGGCATCAAGTCGTTCTCGGACTGGCCAACGATCCCCCAGCTTTATGTGAAGGGCGAATTCGTCGGCGGCAGCGACATCATGATGGAAATGTTCGAAGCGGGCGAACTGCAGCAGCTTCTGACAGGCGCCAGCGCCTCCTGAATTCCATTCGACGGACATCGCAAACCGCGGGCGGCAGCACATTGCCGTCCGCGGCCTGCATTTGCACGCCGTTCGCGGCAAAATCGCGGCTTCGTGTTTACCTTGTCGGGGGAAAGCTTCTCGGGGGAGGCGGGGCCGCGGAGACTGGTGCAGCCCCGCCTCTCATTCGAGACTGCTTTGGGGTACCAATCCTTTTGCATGCCCCGTGCCAAACCCGAAGGCCTTTGGATTCCTGCGGCCCACAGTGGTTAACGCACTTTCGCCCCTTCACATGACTGTAAAGTCTGCCGACACGCCGCTCACTTCACGCGCGCACGATTTTCCTTGCCTTGTCCCGGCACGCTTTCCAAACGCCCCACATGATCCCAGCCGCGACAGTAGTCATATTTCGTAACTGCAGTGAAGGCGGTGCGCCGGAGCTGCTGATGGTCCAGCGCGCCAAGGAAATGCGCTTTGCCGGCGGCGCTGCGGTCTTCCCCGGCGGCCGGGTCGATCCCGAGGATCATGAACTGGCGCGTGTCATTGCTCCCGACACTGACGAGGATCTTGCTGCCGCCCGAATCGCCGGCATCCGCGAAACGCTGGAGGAAACTGGCCTTGCCATTGGCCTTGACCGGCAAGTGACCGCCGCAGAGGCCATCGCGGCGCGGGCGCTTTTGCTGGAAAAGGGCGCGCTGGCTCCCGTTCTCGAACAATTCGGCTGGCGGCTAGCGATCGAAAAGCTGATCCCTTTCGCCCGCTGGTGTCCCAACTGGGAAAAGGCTTTCGACACGCGTTTCTTCCTGGCGGACCTGGGCACGGGCGCGGTGGATGTTACGGTCGATGCTACAGAGAACACGCGCCTGTTCTGGTGCAGCGCAACCGAGGCCCTGCGCCGAGCCGACAACGATGAGATCTACGTGATCTTCCCCACGCGCCGCAATCTTGAACGGCTGGCCCAGTTCGCCAGCTTTACCGAAGCGCGCGCTCAAACCGAGACGATACCGGTGCAGACCATCAGCCCGCGCCAGCAGGAGCGCGACGGCGAAGTCTGGCTGACCATCCCCGAAGGGCTTGGCTATCCGGTTACCGCGCAGCCGATGTCCTCCGTCAAGCGGGGCTGAAGGCCTTCGGTGCGCCACGCGCGGTGAAAGCGAACACCGCCGCGATGGCAAGGCACACGGCAAGTCCCGCTATAGCCGGGGTATAACTGCCCGTCCGGGTATAGACCGCGGCCGTCGCCATTACGCCGATGACGGTGAAGGGCACGCCGCATGCCATAGCCAGTCCAAAGGCGCGGCTGAAGCTCCCCTGCCCAAGGCTATGCGCCAGTGCCCGGCTGAGGTTGGGTATCATGCCTGCGCCATGCAATCCGAACAGGCCGATCACCACCGCCAGCGCCGCAAACGGCAAGTCCAGCAGCAACAGGCCGAACAGCACCGCAGAGTTGAAGGCCAGCAGCGCTAACCCGCGTGCTCCGCCAAGCCGGTCGGCAATCCAGCCGAAGATGATCGAACCGGCCATGCCCGAAAACGCCATGATCGCCTGCAGCATGGCCCCCTTGTCACGCGGAATGCCAAGCGATTCCGCCAGCTGGATCATGTTGAAGGTCAGCACCATGATCGAAGCGATCACAAGGCCGGAAGCCATGGCAAGCGCCCAGAACGCCGGACGCCTTATGATCTGGCCGACCCTTAACGTATCCGGCATTTGGCCTGCCGGAGTAAGGACATGCGCCACGGATGATCCCGGCGGATAGTCCCGGATTGCCAGGGTTGCAGGCACAAGACTGATGCCCACCAGCGCCGCCAGCATCAGGTAGGTTGCCTTCGCGCCGTAGTTTTCCAGCACCCAGTTTGACAGCAGTGGCATTATCGCGACGACGATGGACAGGTGCACCAGCCCCAGTGCAATCCCGCGATTGCGCGAAAACCACCGCGTCACCAGCGTTGCGGGGCCGACCGATCCGGCAATGGCCATGCTCGGCCCGAACAGCAGCAGATACGCACCCAGATAGACCGGGTAGCTTTCCGTGAAAGCGAGCACGAGATAGCCGATCACCGACAGGCAAGCGCCAACGAACATCAGCAGACGCAGCGAATGCCGGGCCATCAGTTCACCCACCACGGACGCGAGGACGGCCGAACCGAGTATCACCAGCGGCCCCGCCGCCGTTGACATCTCCCGCGTTACCTGCAGCCGCTGTTCGACCGAGGCCAGCATCACGCTGAACGATCCCATTAAACAGCCGATAACCATATTGTGCGAAATACCGGCTATGAGCCCCA
>JBEVKC010000122.1:0-3900 GCA_040509895.1 Novosphingobium sp.
ACGGAAGCGAAACAGGAATGACTCAGGGTAACAGGTACGGTTTGCGGTCGAGCTTGATCGTTGGTCTTGCTGCGGCGGCGCTTGTCGCGCCGGGCGTGGCTTCCGGCGCTCCGCCGCGCGAACAGGCCGCGCCAGCCCCATCGCCAAGTGCTACGCCCAAACCCGCCGCAAAGGCTTCCACGCCGAAGGTTGCAGTGCCAGCAGCCCCCGCCACAGGAGCTGCCGCGACGGCCGACACCACCACGGCGCCTCCGCTGGTCCAGCCGCTTCCGGTCGCCGAGCCGGTCATGGCCTGGAAGAGGTCGGATGCACAGGCACTGCTGACCGTGATCGAGGGCATTGAGGCAGAGGGCCTGATCCCGGCTGACTACCAGCCGGACAAGCTGCGTGCCGCCATCGAAGGCGGCGAAGGGGATAACCTCAACCAGGTTGCCAGCAAGTCATTCAACTGGCTTGCCGAAGACCTGCGCGACGGGCGCACGCCGATGACGGCGCGGGTCCAGTGGTTCGCCGTCGATCCCGACCAGGACGTTATGACCAATACGGTGCTGCTGGAGCAGGCCGTCGAAACGCATGACGTACCGGGAGTGCTTGCAAGCCTTGCGCCGACACATCCCGACTATGCGATGCTGAAAGCGGAACTGGCGAATACGCCGAAGACCGCAAAGGCTAAGCGCGCGCAGATACGCGCCAACATGGATCGCTGGCGCTGGCTGGCTCGCGACCTGGGCCCGGTCTATCTGCTGACCAACGTTCCCGAATACCAGCTGCGGCTGGCCGTCAATCACGAGAATATCCGCACCTACCGCACTATCGTCGGGAAACCGGGCAAGACTGCCACTCCACAGCTTGCGGAAACAGTAACGGCGGTGGTGTTCAACCCGACCTGGACGGTGCCGCAATCCATCGTGAAAGGAGAAGGGCTTGGCGCGCGGCTGGTCGGCAACCCGGCATCGGCCCGGCGCCAAGGCTATGCCGTCAGCCGTAGCGAAGGCGGGACGATAACCGTTGTCCAGCAGCCGGGGCCCAACAATGCGCTTGGCCTGATGAAAATCGACATGCCCAATCCGCATGCAATCTACCTGCACGACACGCCGACCAAGGGCCTCTTCAATACCAATGTGCGTGCCTACAGCCACGGCTGCATCCGCACCGAGCGTGCGGTCGAACTGGGCATGACCATGGCTATGCTGGGCGCGGAAGTAACGCCAGAGCAGGCAGTCGCCTCTTCGACGTCGGGCAAGTACACCAAGGTGCCGATGACCAAGACCTTCCCGGTCTACATCACCTATTTCACCATGGGCCGGAACATCGATGGCGCGGTTTCAACCTTCGCCGACATATATGGCCGTGATGCTCCGGTGCTCGCAAGCTTCGCTAAGCCGCGCCAACTGAAGACCACGCAGCGCACGAGCGACGAGGAAATCATCAAGCTGGATAACCCGCTGTAGCATCTGCCCTGACGGTGTTTCCTCAACCGTAATCGCCGATACGATCCGCGAAGAGCAGGCGGCCACCGGACAGGTGTACCAGCGCGTTGGCAAAGTCGGCATGCGTCATGGCGAAGCACCCTTCGCTGCGGCCAATCTTGCCCCAGCGCTCGATCATTGATGGATCGACATAGGCGGCCGGGTGCATGACAATGGCGCGGGGAAGGGCCATCGAATTGTCCGGATCCAGCCCCATGAGGCGGATCGAGGTTCCGTACTTGCCCCGGTACCATTCGCAGGTCAGGTAGGATCCGCGCGACGTCGCCTCTGAACCGACCGTGTTGGAGAAATTTTTCAGCCAACCATCATGCTGGGGGTCAGAGCCCTTGCCGTGCGCCACAAGGTAGGAACGGACCGTCCCGTTCTCCATATTGGCAAAATGCAGGCGAGGCCGCGACGAGGGCTGCGCGAAATCCGCGACCCCGACAAGGTCGGTCCGCCAAAGCTTGGTACCCGCGCGATCACGCTCCCGCGCGGCGACCTGGAGTATTTTCTGGATGTATGCCCTGCTGGGCACATAGGGCGCAGGAGCGATGGGCTGAACGACGGGAGAAGATATCGTGGGAACCGGTGTAGCAGGCCGCGGTGCGCCCAGCACACCATCGAACCGACCCTCCAGATCTTGCGCAAGCAACCGTGCGGGGAGCGCCAATGATGCCCCCACTGCCAGTCCGCCCTTGAGTAGTCCTCGCCTGTTCACGACCTCACCATATCACCGAATTGATAAGCGATTGCTGAATTTTTATCCATGACCTAATCGGCTAAATGGCGCAATTCCGCGCCGCTTCGTGCTCTTTTCGCCAAGAAAAGTGGCGTAAATGGGGTCAGGAACATGCTATCCAGCCTCGCCAGATTTGCCATAGCGGTTGCCTTCGCCCTCGTTCCTGTCGCCGGCGCCCCAGCAGACGAGGCCTCACCAACCCGCATCCTTGACCAGGAAATGTCCGGTAAGCTCAAGCAAAATCACGGCATTACCCTGCAGTGGATAGACTGGAACCGTCGCGGCACAGCGCGGATTACGGACGATAACGGTACGTGGATCCTGCAAGCATCGCAGGATCAGGCCGATGGCCCCGGCTCCCTTTTCCTGGACGGCAACATCGTCGAAATTGGCGCCGATTACTTCCTGTTCGACGGGATCGTGCGGATCACCGAAACACCCGACGCCGGTCGAAAATGCGAAAAGCGCGATGTCTGGCGCTTCGCCATCACGCAAAATCGCCCCTATTGGCGCATCCGCCAGTTTGAATGGTGCGATGACCTGACCGACTATATCGACATTTACTTCTGAGCGCCGAGCGCGGTGGGCCCATCTTCGTCTGGTCGGTTGATCTCGATTGAGCCAATCCGCAGGTGGTCGATACGGGCCTCTTTAACCCGCACCTTGCCAATGTAGAGCTTGCCGATCGCCAAGGCACCGATGGCGACCGCCCCCATTGCCAAGGCGCCCAAAGCAAACGAACCCAACGCTAGCGTCCCGGCCGACATCGCGCCAACGCCCACTGCAGGGAGCTTCATCGGCGGCTGTTTGACCACCGCGATCTTGTGTGCCTTACTCAGCTGCAGCTTGTGCTTCATAATTTGCCTCGGCCTCCAGTTCGGCAGCCTTTGCCTCCACAAGCTTCACGATGTGGTCGAGCATCGATTCGCTTTGCACATGGTGGTCAGTCACGCCTGAAAGATAGACCATGTGCTTGCCGTTGCCGCCGCCGGTGAGGCCGATGTCGGTCTCACGCGCCTCGCCCGGTCCGTTGACGACGCAGCCGAGGACGGAAAGCGAAAGCGGCGTCTTGATGTGCTGCAATCGCGCCTCAAGCGCCTCTACAGTGCGGATCACGTCGAAGCCCTGACGCGCGCAGCTTGGGCAGGAGACAATCCGCACCCCGCGGGTCCGCAGGCCCAAGCTCTTGAGGATTTCAAAGCCGACGCGGACTTCCTCTTCCGGCTCGGCCGAGAGCGAGACGCGGATGGTATCGCCAATGCCGGCCCAAAGCAGGTTGCCGATGCCGATGGAGCTTTTCACCGTGCCGCCAATCAGCCCGCCAGCCTCGGTAATGCCCAGGTGCAGCGGGCAGTCCGTCGCTTCGGCTAGGCCCATGTAGGCGGCGACGGCCAGGAACACGTCGGAGGCCTTCACCGCCACCTTGTATTCGTGAAAATCGTGATCCTGCAGCAGCTTGATATGATCGAGCGCCGACTCGACCAGCGCCTCGGGGCAAGGCTCACCGTATTTTTCCAGCAGGTCTTTCTCAAGGCTTCCGTCGTTTACACCGATGCGGATCGAGCAGCCGTTGGCCTTGGCGGCGCGAACCACTTCGGCAACGCGCTCAGACGATCCGATGTTGCCCGGATTGATCCGAAGGCAGGCCGCTCCAGCATCGGCAGCTTCCAGCGCGCGCTTGTAGTGGAA
>JBEVKC010000123.1:0-6572 GCA_040509895.1 Novosphingobium sp.
CCAACGTTGCCGATGCCGATGCAGGAGACCTGCGCAACCCCGTCGATCCGCAGGGCTGGCACGAGCTTCCCGAAAACGATGGCCCCGGCTTCCGCCGCGCGCGCCGGATCGACGTGACGCGCGACGATGCCAACCGGCTCATCCGTATCGACGCCGCATTTCAGGACAGCGCCAAGCGCAAGGTTGGTGGCCGGGTGGCAATCCACGAATACAACCTGTCGGTAGCGGCAGATTCAGAGACGCTGGAGATACTCTCACTCCAACCCGAGGCACGCATCCTGCCCTTCTCCGAATGCCCGGGGGCGGTCCACAACACCCAGCGCCTTGTCGGCAGCCGGATTTCCGACATTCGTGAGGAAGTGCTGGCAAACCTTCGCGGACCGCAGGGCTGCACCCACCTCAACGACGCGCTGCGGGCCTTGGCCGAAGTGCCGAAGCTGGCGGACTATCTCGTCCCCGCATAAGCAAGAGGCAGGCCCGAAACCCGGACCCGTCTGCTTGGTGCCTTACCCGATCAGTAACTTGCAGCGGGCGCGTTCTGCGGAGCGGTTGTCGAAACCGTTTTCTTGTTCTCGGGTGCGATGCTGATCCGCACGGTCTCGCCCGAATTGCCGGGGAAGCCGGTGAACATCGCCTCAACGAGATTGGGCACCAAGTGCTGCAGCTTGTTTGAGGTCGATACGGCCTGTGCCCGACCTTCAAACAAGCGTTGGTTGTCTACCTTGCGATCAATGGTCATGTTGATGCCGCTGGTGAACACGGTGTAACTTTCCACGCCGCCGTCAAACCACGGATCATACCATCCGTAGCCCCAACCACCGCCCCAGCCCCAGCCGCCGCGGCGCCAGCCAGCACCGCCCCAGCCACCCCAGCCAGGACCCCAACCCGGACCCCAGGCGCTACCGCCCCACGACCGGATTCGCTCACGCCCGCTATCGACCCCATAGTCGAAGGTCACCAGCAGGGTCGCCTGTTCCGGGCTTGCGGCCTGGGCATAGCCCTGGTTCGTCAGCTGTTGCGCGACAACCTGGGCATAGTAGCCAAATTCGATGCTTCCCTTCAGGTCGGCATTCGACGGCACGACCACAAAGGATTGGCCGGTGGGCGGAGGAAGCTGGTACTGAAAGCGCGATACGTCGGCCTTGAAGGGTGAGGCACATGCGGCGAGGCCAAGCAGCAGAAGCGCGACCGCCACCGCCCTGATCTGTCCGAAGGTGCCGTTTCGCTTGGCGTTCATGATGTTGTCTCTCCAGAGCGCTGCAGGGCGGCGCAGCCCTCGCCAGTCATGAACATGACCTATTCCACGACGCCTGAATAGCCGTTGAATGGTGGCCGATTAGCGACCAGCAGAGCATGCCGTTCAGACAAAGCTATGTTAGCGAAACGATCCGGGGTCAGGCCGGTTCCATCGACCTGTCGCGTTTCCCGGATTCGGCAGCGCCGCACAGGGCGCCAACGAACTGGTCGGTAGCGCGGTCCCAGGAATGCAGCGCGCCGAATGCCGCCGCGTCCTTGCGGTCAAGCTGCAGGGCGCCATGGATGGCAATGGCGAGGTCATCGTCCAGAACGCCAACCCGTGCGTCGAAATCGCCGTGCACTCCGCGCCCTTCCCGACCAAGTATATCGAGCGGTCCGGCTACCGGCAGCGCCGCGACAGGCACGCCCGACGCCAGCGCCTCTATCACCACAAGTCCGAAGGTGTCGGTCTTGCTGGAAAACACGAAGCAATCGGCGCTGCGATAGGCCGAAGCCAATAGCTCACCCGCCAGCGCTCCAAGGAACACCGCATCAGGATAGCGGCGGCGCAGGTCTTCAAGCGATGGTCCGTCGCCGACAACTACCTTGGTGCCTGCAACCGGCGCGCCAAGGAATGCCTCAAAGTTCTTTTCGGGTGCGACGCGGCCGACGTTGAGCATGATCGGACGCGGCAGGTTTGCCAGCGCGGCATGGTGATCACCGTCGGGCCGGAACATCCAGTGATCGATACCGCGGCTCCACGGGCGGGTCGGGCTGATGCCCCTGCCCTTCAACTCGTCCTCAAGACTGCGCGTCGCTACCAAAACAGCGCGGCTCGGGCCATGAAACCGCTGCATGATCGGCCAGAAGCGTTCGGCGCTCAGGCCGGTACGCACCGCCGCATAATCAGGAAAGCGAGTGTGGAAGGCAGTGGTAAAAGGCACGTCACGCGCCTGGCACCAGCTCCGCGCAGCCCAGCCGATCGGACCTTCGGTAGAAATGTGGACGATGTCCGGGTGAAAGGCGTCGAGCGTCCGCCGGACGGTGAAGCGCGGCGCCATCGCCAGCCGGATCGAGGAATAGCCGGGCATCGGCATTGTCAGGAAACGGTCGGGCGTGATCAGCTCAACCTCGTAACCGCGCCGATCCAGTTCCGCAACCGTCGCTGCCAGCGTGCGGACAACGCCGTTGACCTGCGGGAACCATGCGTCCGTGGCTATCGCGATCCTCAACGGGCCACCTCCAAATCTGGGGCCTTTTCGGCATCGGCCGCACATTCCTGCCCCCAGTCGAGGATGCGAAGCGTCCCGTCCGAATCTTCGGTCAGTGCGGTGCAACTCTCGACCCAATCGCCGTCGTTGTAGTAGACAACCTCTCCGATATTCCTGATTTCGGCGCAGTGGATGTGGCCGCAGACGATGCCGTCAAAACCGCGCTCGGTCGCTTCGCGGGCGACGGCTTCCTCAAAGCTGCAGACGTACTGGACGGCGTTCTTCACCTTGCGCTTCATGTGCGCGGACAGCGACCAGTAGGGCAGCTTGAAACGCCGCCGCACCGCATTCACCGCGATGTTGGCACGCAACAGCAGCGAATATGCCGTGTCGCCCAGGAACGCGAGCCACTTGGCATAGAGCACCACGCCGTCAAAACTATCCCCGTGCGTCACCAGAAGGCGGCGCCCGTCGGCAGTGGTGTGCACAGCCTCAAGCACCAGCTCCACCCCGCCGAAGGTCATGCCCGCATAGTCGCGCAACATCTCGTCATGGTTGCCCGCGACAAAGACCACGCGCGTTCCGCGGTGCGCCATCTTCAGGATGCGGCGGACGACTTCATTGTGCGCGTCAGGCCAGTACCACCCCTTGCGGAGCCGCCAACCGTCGACGATGTCGCCGACAAGATAGAGCGTCTCGCACTGGATGGAGTGCAGGAAATCCACCAGCATCGCCGCGTTGCAGCCGCGCGTGCCAAGGTGGACGTCCGAAATCCACACCGTCCGGAACCGGCGCTTTGGCCTGAAGCCACGGGGCTCTGGAAGGTGGAGCCAACTGGGCACTTTGCCGGCAGGCGTGCGTTCCAGAAGATCGTTTTCATCGAACAGCATCGGCAAGACCCCAGCCTATTTCGAGCGCCTGTTTCGATGTTCCCGATACGCCCCCCACGTTGCGGCGGCGTGACGTCTTGGAGTCAGTTCCATTACACGGCCGATTTCATCCATCTGTCTTTGTTTCGTCATGCAGACGTCATATCCGCCCGGCATCACGCGCCTGACCACAGGGATTCAGGCGATGCGGCAAATAGATATTCTCCTCACCAGCGACCTGCATGGCGGCCTCGCCCCGTTTTCTCATGGCGAAATGCGCATCGTGTTTCACCGCTGGGAGAAGCGGACGGAATTCCCGCTGCTGGAAGGATCGCTCTGGGCCTTCGTCGACTGGGTGCTGCCCGACATCGCCGGGCTGGAGATCTGCCGCCGCCTGCGCTGCGACCCGCTGACTGCACAGGCTCATGTCACCATGGTGCTTGAAGAAGACGATCACGAAGCCCGCCGCCGGGCCCTGCGCGCCGGAGCTGACGATTACATGGTGGGGCCGATCAGCCGGACGGCCCTGCTCGACCGGGTGCTGTCCGTAAAGCTGCATGAACTGGACACGGGCGGCTCGCTGCGCACGCTGGCGCTGGGTGAGTTGACACTGGACCTCGCCGCCTTCCAGGCACGCTTTCGCGCGAAGCCGGTGCCGCTGATGCCCAACGAGTTTCGTCTGCTGCGCTACCTGATGGAGCACCCGGGCCGCGTCTTCACTCGTTCGCAGCTGATCTCTGCACTCGGCAAGCAGGAACCGGCAGTGGACGAACGCACGGTGGACGTGTGGATTGGACGGCTACGGCGGGCCTTGCGCAATGCGGGGGCGGGCGATCCGTTGCGCACGGTGCGGTCGCTGGGATATGTGCTGGACCAGCCTTAGGCCGGCCTAGTTTGCGGGCAAGATGTTCACCGGCGGCCTCTGGCGCGGCTGTCCTGTTTCTGCAGGCCGTCCACCTGGCGGGCGGCTGCCCGTCGCCCGGTCAAGGAAGTCGTCCCCCGCAGCTGGCGGCGGATCGATCGGGATCAGGCCGCTATTGTCCTGCTGGTCCGGACCGTCAGTCTCTGCGTCAGAGCCGGGCTGGACCATGTTGCCCTGTTCATCGGGGTAATAATATTCGTCAGGATTGCCGAACATCACCTCATCGTCAGGCTCAAGCTGCCAGTCCGGGAGCTTTAGTTCGGTATCGAACTTCTCCAGCGGACGCTTGGCCACGGCCACGCGCATATAGTCGGCAAAGGCGCGGGCAGGCGCCGTGCCACCCTGCAAGCCCCGTACAGGCTTGGCATCGTCGCGGCCCATCCACACGCCCGTGGTAATCCCGCTTGAGAAGCCAAGGAACCAGCCGTCCTTGTTGGAGCTTGTCGTGCCGGTCTTGCCCGCAACCGGCCTGCCGATCTGCGCCGCCCGACCGGTGCCGGTAGCCACGGCAGACTGCAGCAGGTCAGTGATGCCAGCCGCAACATAGCCCGGAACCAGCAGCGCGCCCTGCGGGGTCTTGCGCTGATAAAGCACGTCGCCGTCAGCCGATGTCACCTTGAGGATGCCGTAAGGCTCAATCGCCGCGCCTCGCGCCGAAACGGCGGCGAAGGCGCGGGTCATGTCAATCAGTCGCACGTCCGAAGTGCCCAGCACCATCGACGGCATCGTGTTGACCGGCGTGGTGATGCCAAAGCGCCGCGCCATCGATGCGACAGTGCCAAAGCCAACCTCATTACCCAGCTGCGCGGCGACCGTGTTCTTCGAATAGGCAAAGGCCGTACGCAGGTCGATCTTGCCCGCGTAGGTTCCGCCCGAATTGCGCGGCGACCAGCCCTCGATCGTCACCGGTTCATCCACCACCGGATCGTCGGGTGTATAACCGGCCTCAAGCGCGGCGAGATAGACGAACAGCTTCCACGCCGAACCCGGCTGGCGAACGGCGTTGGTCGCGCGATTGTAGTTCGACGTGACGTAATCCGTACCGCCAACCATGGCGAGCACTGCACCATCGCGGTCCACGCTGACCAGCGCGCCTTGCGTGCCCGCCGGAACGTTGGCCTGGATTGCTGAGGTGGCGGCACGTTGCATGCCAAGGTCCAGTGTCGTCCACACCTCTATCGGTTCACTGGTTTCGGGTAGCAGCAGATCAAGCTGCGGCAGGGCCCAGTCGGTGAAATAGCGCACCGAGTTCTGGCCCTTTTCCGGCGCCAGCTGCACGGCATTGAGATCGGCCCCAGCCGCCTCCCCTGCCGTGATCGCGCCCGCATCTTCCATCACTGTCAGCACGACCTGCGCCCGGTCGATGGCAGCTTCGGCATCGGCAGTGGGTGAATAGCGCGAGGGCGCTTTCACAAGACCGGCGATGATCGCCGCTTCGGGCAGCGAGAGTTCGCTTGCCGGGTGGTTGAAGAACTTGCGGCTCGCCGCGTCGATGCCATAGGCGCCGCCGCCGAAATAGACCTTGTTGAGGTACAGCTCGAGGATCTCATCCTTCGAGAAGCGCGCCTCAAGCGCCAGCGCCAGCACTGCCTCTCGCGCCTTGCGGCCAAAGCTGCGGGTGTTGTTGAGGAACACCGTGCGGGCCAGCTGCTGCGTGATGGTAGAGCCGCCCTGCTTCCAGTGCCCGCTTTCCACGCGCACGATCAGCGAGCGGACGACGCCGATGGGATCAACACCGATGTGGGAGCGAAAGCGCCGGTCCTCGACCGAAACCTTCGCGTCCTTCATCACCTGCGGGATCTGCTCATACGGCATCCACTTGCCGTAGCTGGGGCCAAGCGACACGAGTTCCGACCCGTCGCGGGCGCGCACAACGATCATCTGCCCGGCCTGGCTGGACTTCAGCTCGCTGTAGGTCGGCAGCGACTGCATGGCGATGCCCACGGCAATGCCAACCACAATTGCTCCCAATAGCGCGAGCGCAGCACCCCAGATGAAGAGCCGCCCGATGAAACGGCGAAACCCGGATTTTCGGGGAGGCTGGGCCTTGGGGGGCTGGCTACGTGCTTGGGAAGTTCGGCGGCGGTCGCCTGATGCCATTTGGCCAAATGCCCCTAATCAATAGATGCGGTCGTTACGACAACCCGCGCCTCTGCATCGCGTCACTGTAACACAGGGTGAACGGCCTCTTCAAAGCCGCCCTGGACGCTTACCCACATCTGGCAGGTGTAGGAAAGTGCTATTCCTTGGGCTTGAAATCCAGCGAGGCGCTGTTGATGCAATAGCGCAAACCGTTCTCCCCCGGGCCATCGGGGAAGACGTGACCAAGGTGCC
>JBEVKC010000124.1:0-16117 GCA_040509895.1 Novosphingobium sp.
TTCTGCCCCTCCTTTGTCACTGTCGAGGGTGGCAAGCTGGCGAAGCGAACGTTCGACGACGCTGCACTGGCGGCAAAGGTCGCGAAGCTGCCCGAGCCTGCGGTGCTGGACATAACGGAGCGCGATACGGCAATGCTCGTCACCGGCATTGGCGGAACCGGCGTCATCACCATCGGCGCCATACTCGCCATGGCGGCGCATCTGGAAGGCAAAGCTGCCAAGGTGCTGGACCAGACCGGCATGGCGCAAAAGGGCGGTGCGGTGACCAGCCACCTGCGCATCGGCCGCGACGCCTCAGCCATCCCTTCGGCCCGGCTTGGCACCGGCCAAGCGGATGTCGTCATCGCCTGCGACCTGATCGTCGGTTCCGGCCCGGACGTGCTGGCACTGACCCGGCCCGACACCCGCGTCCTCGCCAATGAAGATGTCGTGCCGACCGGTGAGTTCCAGACCAACCGCAACATGGACCTTACGGCCACGCGCTTCATCTCGGCCATCGGCAAGCGTGTGGATACCGCAAACATCGAAACACTGCGCGCCGGTGCGTTGGCGGCGCGCCTGCTCGGCGATACTATCTTTACCAACCTGATGATGGTCGGTTTTGCCGCGCAGAAGGGCCTGCTGCCGGTGTCGCTGACCTCAATCGAGGAAGCGATCCGGCTGAACGGAGTAGCTGTAAAGGCCAACCTCAACGCGCTGGGCCTCGGTCGACTGGCGGCGGTGGACGCCGATGGGTTGTTCGACCTTGCAGATGCACCGGTACATGAGGCGAAACTGCCGCGGACGCTCCCAGAAGTGACGGAAAGCCGAGCGACGCTGCTGACCAAATACCAGAACGCGGCCTATGCGGGCGAATACCTCGCTTTCCTTGATGAAATCGCCGACATCTTGAAGGCACGTAACCTCGGCGACGAAACATTCCTGATCGAGGTCGCCAAGGGCCTCGGCAAGCTGATGGCCTATAAGGACGAATACGAAGTCGCCCGGCTCTACAGCGATCCGGCTTTCATCGCATCTCTGCGCGACCAGTTCGACAGCGAGGCAAAGCTGAAGCTTAATCTGGGCGCACCCTACCTCTCGTTCTTCCAGAAGGATGCCAAGACCGGTCGCCCGAAGAAGGTGGAACTGAGCGCGTGGTGGGTACTGCCGCTGTTCCGCGCCTTGGCAAAGCTCAAGGGCCTGCGCGGTACGGCTATGGACCTATTCGGCTATCAGGCCGACCGCCGAATGGAACGCGCGCTGATTGGGGAATACCGCGAACTCATCCGCGAAGTGGCGGGCAAGGTCACGTCCGGAACGATGGCCGCTGCCATCGAATTGGCCGCTGCCGCAGACCTTGTCGCAGGATTTGGCCCGGTGAAGGATACAGGCGTCGAAGCCTATCGTGCGCGGGTCGCCGACCTGCTGCCGAAGGTGGCACCAACTTCCTCGTCCAAGAGATTGCCCGAACCGGCCTGAGAATAGCGGTCCAGCACGCCCTGAACGGCAGCCCGCATGTCCTCGTGAAAGCGGGCCATGGTTTCGAGGCGCATGTTCACTTCCGGAGTCCGGCCAATCTCCCGGTTGGCAGCCAGTAGCCGAACGATCCGGTCGAACAGTTCTGCCTTGTGAGCAAAAGGACCGGAAAGTACGTCCGGCGCAGAGTAATAAATGCGCTTTGACCCCGGCTCGCTATGGCGCCGCGCATTGCCGAACTGCTCCAGCGTGCGGGCCGCGACCGACGCGTTGCTTTTGGCGATGCGCAGGTCAGCCGCCATCTTGTCGAGCGTCACCGGCCCATCGCAAAGCAGCAGGTAGCCGTACATCCGCCCGACATTGCGCGGCCAGCCCCAAGGCAGCATCAGGGCAGCGATATCGTCCATAAAGCGACATTCGCCATGGACGTCTGCAGGGTGAGGGTGATTAGCTTTCGGCATATTCTGAATTTTCAGAATATAGATTGACGCAGGCGAATCAAGCCGCTTTCATAAGGGCCAAGAAAGTTTGGAGAGGCATCCGATGGATTCGACCGAGTTCCGTAATCGCTATGGTCCGTGGGCGCTCATCGCCGGGGCATCGGAAGGAACCGGTGCCTCCTTCGCCAGGCAGCTGGCGGAAAAAGGCCTGAACCTGATCCTCATCGCCCGCCGCGCCGAACCTCTCGACAAGCTGGCCGATGAAATCCACACCACCCATGGCGTGCAATGCATCACTGCCACGATTGATCTTGCCCGGAACGACGCCGCGCAGCGCATGGCGGAAGTTGCCGGAGGGCGCGAAGTTGGGCTGCTGATCCTGAATGCCGGGGCCGATCCCAATGGTTCGATGTTCCTCGACACCGACCTTGTCAGTTGGGACTCTCTGACTACCCGCAACGTCAATTGCGTGATGCGCGCCTGCTATCACTTCGCGAAACCCATGCGTGAACGGGGCCGTGGCGGGCTGATGATCGTCGGTTCGGGTGCTTGCTACGGCGGCTTGCCCGGCATCGCCATCTACAGCGCGACCAAAGCCTTCGACCTCGTCTTTAGCGAAGCGCTCTGGGCCGAACTGCGCCCGCACAACGTCGACGTCCTGAGCTATGTCATCGGCCGCACCGACACCCCGGCACACCGCGAACTGATGGAAGCGCGCGGCATGCCCATCCCCGATGACCTTGCCCATCCTGACGACGTGGCACGGTTGGGGCTGGAACGCCTGCCGCATGGCCCAATCCAGAACTGGGGCCTTGCCGATGATGAAGCTGGCTACGCCGGAAGCTCCGCCGCCGCACGCCGCCAGCGTGTGGTCGCCATCGCCGAAATGTCCGCAGCTTACGCAAAGAAGTGAGGCAACCATGCCCGACTTACTGACCGAACTTGCCGACAAACAGGCCATCCGTGACCTCATCTACACCTATTGCCGCGCGGTGGACCGCATCGACGTGCCGCTGGGCCATTCGATCTGGCATGACGATGGATATGCCGATTACGGCGCGGACTATTACCAAGGGCCGGGCAAGGGCGTAATCGACACGATCTGCGCCCATCACCATCATCTGCTCAGCCACTCGCACCAGGTGGCAAACATCCTGATCGAACTGCACAGTGATAGCGCAGGCAGCGAGTCCTATGTCCACGGCACGATGCGGATGAAACGCGACGGCAAGCTGATGCATCTCGGCGTCTGGGGCCGCTATCTCGACAGCTGGGAAAAGCGCGATGGCCGCTGGGGTCTTGTCCGCCGCAGCGTGGTGTTCGACCATCAGGAAATCCGCGAAGTTACCACCATGCCCGGTCACGGCCTCGCCGCTGCGCGGGACGTCAGCGATCCGTCCTACGCCGTATTACGGGGCGAACCATGATCGCCGCTGGAGAAGTCGCCGACCGCCTGGCGATCATGGAGCAAATTTACCGGTATTGCCGCTCGGTCGACCGGCTGGATGTTCCGCTCGGCCATTCGGTGTTCCATGAAGACAGCTATGCCGACTTCGGCGCCAGCTACAAAGGGCCGGGCCGTGGCTGGATCGACTTCATCTGTGTCGAACACCTGAAATACCTCCACCACTCGCACCAGGTCACCAACATCGTCATTGAAATCGATGGAGATCGTGCGGGCAGTGAATCATATGTCACCGCCAAGCTGCGTTCCCGGCAGGGTGAGCGCCTGATACAGTTCGAATTCTGCGCGCGCTATGTCGATACGTGGTCGCGGCGGGACGGACACTGGGCGATCGACCGGCGTGAATGCGTGATCGACTTCGATTCCACCACCGACGTCACGCCCATCAACGACAACCAGCGCGCGCGTCGCGACCGTAAAGACCCTTCCTATTCCGTGCTGAAAGGCGAGCAATGACCGACATCCGCATTAACGTCTCTTTTGACATGCGCTCCCCCGAATGGGCCGCGCCGACACCGGAGCTTTACCGCGCCGCCATCGACATGGCCGCCTTTGCGGACAGGATCGGGGTCGATCAAATCGGACTGATGCAGCACCACGGATCGGAAGACGGCTATCTGCCTCAGCCATTCGTTCTCGCAGGTGGCATGGCGGCCGTGACGAGCAAGGTGCGCTTCATGCTGGGCGCCGTCATCCTGCCGCTGCACGACCCGGTCGAGATCGCCGAGCAGATCGCCATCGTCGACCTGATGTCCAACGGCCGCCTCAGCGTGATCTTCGGCGCAGGCTATGTCCCCTCGGAATTCGCCATGTTCGGCAAGTCGCTGAAGGATCGCGCAAAGCTGATGGACGATGGTATCGAGATCGTCCTGCGCGCGCTACGAGGTGAGCGCTTTGAAAAGGAGGGCCGCCCCATCTTTGTCCGCCCGCTGCCGGTGCAGGCGCCGGAGGACATTGTCATGGTCGGCGGCGGCGTTCCCGCCTCGGCCAAGCGCGCGGCAAAGTTCGGCGTCGGCTTCGGCCCGATGAAGCCGGAACTGGTCGACATCTATCTCGCCGAGTGTGAGCGTCTTGGCCACCAGCCCCGCCAGTATTTCAAGCCGAAGCCCGGCATGCCGCTCAGCGTGCACCTCTGCGAAGACCCGGAGGAAGGCTGGAAGGTACTGGAACGCCACGCCGTCCACGTCATCACCGAATATGCCAAGTGGGCAGAGCAGGAAGGCGACGCTTCCAACTCTCCGTTCAAGGGGCTGACCGATCCGGCGATCCTGCGCCAGGCTGGCCTGTTCGCTGCATGGACGCCCGAACAGCTTCTCGCACGCGTGACCGAACTGGGTGATCACACCACCATCGGCTTTCAGCCCCTGCTTGGAGGCATGTCGCCCGACGATGGCTGGAAGAGCATGAAGCTGCTCGAACAACTGGTGCCGCAGCTCAAGGCAAAGATTGCGGAAACTGCCTGATGAAAGCCGCCTATATCGAGAACGGAACGGTCCGGGTCGGCAATATGCCCGACCCGGTTCCGGGCAAGGGTCAGGCATTGGTCCGCACGCATAGCTGCGGGCTATGCGCCTCTGACCAGCACTTCCTGAAAGCCGGGCAGAACATCATCGACCTGTCGCGGCGCCTGGGCGGCCCCTATGCAGCTCTCGATTTCTCGCGGCCGTTCGTGCCGGGTCACGAATATGTGGGTGAGGTGCTGGACTATGGCCCCGGCAGCCGCCGGACGGTGAATACGGGCCGCCGCGTCACTTCAGTGCCGATCATGCGGCAGGGCGGCAGCCATGCGGTTGTCGGCTACAGCCACGAATGCCCCGGCGGCTTTGGCGAACTGATGCTGCTTGACGAGGATTTCCTGCTGGAAATTCCAGAAGGCGTGGCTGACGATCACGCGGCTCTGATCGAGCCCTTGGCAGTCGGGCTGGAACATGCACGCCGCGGCCGCCCCGGTAAGGATGACGCTGCTCTGGTAATCGGCTGCGGCGCCATCGGCCTTGGCGTGATCGCCGGTCTCAAGCTGATGGGCATAGCCCCGATCATCGCGGCGGACTTCCATCCCGCGCGGCGGGAACTCGCCATCGCGATGGGAGCGCACGTTGCTTTCGATCCTCGTGAAACCGATCCTTATGCTCCCCTTCCCGGTTTCGGCGGACGACAGGTCAATGTGATCTACGAATGCGTTGGCCGGCCCGGCATGCTGCAACGGATCGTGGAGGCCGCTCCCTTTGACGGCCGCATCGTCATGGGCGGCTATTGCATGGAAGAAGAGCAAGTGTTCGTCTTCGCCGCGCAGAACAAGCGCCTGAACATCCAGTTCGCTGGTGGAGAGGAACCGCAGGACATGGAACTCGCCATGCGCTCCATCGCTGACGGTAGCATCGACGTGCGGCCCTGGCTGGGCGAGCGGACGGGCCTTGGCGGCGTGGCCCAAGCCATCGCAGAATTGTCTGGCCCGTCCGCGCCTGTAAGAACGGTGGTGGATCCGCGCAGGATGTAGCGATCTAACTCTCTAGCGCGGCGCCACTTTATAGCCTTCTTCCAGCCCGACCCATTTCACGGGCTTTCCGGGCGGATTGCGATCTATGCCTTCCACCTGCCCGTATTTGAACAGTCGCCCTTCTTCGATGCGGAGAGCCTCGCAAACCCTGCGGCCAGCCAGCGGCTTGAGCTGCAGGGCGATTTTTTCGATGGCCTGTGCGTTTCGAGCGGGAGGAAGCAGCGCGCCATTCACTCGGACTGTTCCATTTCTCAGGTCCGCCATCTCCATGATGCCGCAAATCGCGCCGTTCTGGATGCGCACTTTCGACGATATTTCTAGCGTCAATGACTGACCGGGGGAGATGAGAACCTCCCCGGTATCGATAAACACATCGTCAGCAGAAGGCGCGAAAACATCCATCGACGTGCAGGTTCGGGTCGGCTGATCGGGATTGGCGCACAACGCCTTGCCGGCACGTATCTGCGCCAAAACATCCGTTTCTGCTGCGGCTCCTACGCCGGCAGCCAAAATAAGCGCTAGAAGCATCGCGGAGCATTCCCATTCTGCAAGGCTCCGCGATAATGCCCCAGCTTTGCCTAACCGGCGGTTACTCCTGCATCGATATTGATGCACGCCCCATGATAGCCCCGTGCAGCATCGGTCGCGAGGAAGGCGACGCACTCGGCCACATCCTCGATCTCGCACATCCCCTTCACCGAACCGATGCGTTCGATCAGGTCGCGGTCGGCGTCTTTCAGGCGATACATGCCTTGGACGAGCCCCGTCATCATCCCGCCCGGCGCAACCGCATTCACGCGGATCGGCTGATGAGTGAACTCCATCGCCAATGCCTTTGTCATGTTGGTAAGGGCAGACTTCGTGGCGCAATAGGCCGCGAAATATGCCTGCCCCTGGAAGGCAGCGCAGGAAGTCACGTTGACGACCGCCCCCTTCGCCTCCAGCAGGTGCGGAATAGCCGCGCGAATCAGGAAGAACGGTGCCTCAAGATTCACCGCCATGGTGAGATCCCATTCCTCGTCCGTCATCTCTGCCGTCGGCCCCGGCAGCATCACACCGGCAACATTGCACAACGCATCGAGCCGCCCGAATGCCTCTACTGTGCGCGCCACAGCAAGACGGCAATTGGGCCGCTCCGACAGGTCAAGCGGGAGGATCAGCGCCTTGCGCCCCAACGCCTCAATCGCCGCGGCGGTGGCAGCAAGTCCGGCCTCGGCAATATCGACGATCGCCACATCTGCACCGACCTCTGCGAGCCGAAGCGCGGTCGCCTGGCCAAGACCGGCAGCGGCACCCGTTACCAGCGCCGTCCTGCCCGTCATGTCTGAGGGCACCATCATTGCACAATTCTCCCGAGGTTAGACAGTGGCAGCCGGAGTGAGCCGATCGCGCAGTTCACGATCAGCCTTCAACGGATCGTTCTCCACGCGTGCCGGAGCCGCCAGAATCATGGTCTCCCGTCTCTCTACCGTATACTGCGGCCAAGCTGGCAGATCGGACGCCGATGGTGCGCCGTTGCGGGCAAAATTCGCCCAAGCGGTGCTCGCCTGTGCCGCAAGGAGCTGCGCGTCAGCAAAGCCCCGGGTGATCTCCAGCCCTTCCGTGTTGTTGAAATAGAACGAACCATCAATGCCGTGTGCCGCACCAAGATGAGGCAGCACGGGGCTGACCCATTCGAATTGGTACATGTAGGCAGGGCCGCTGCGCGAGTTTACATGCACTTCGGCCAATTCGATTGCTCCCATGCGCATCGTGTCGGTCATTGCGCGCACGAGGAGGTCACCGGGCGAGTAGTCTGGATGGTTTGCCTTGTAGCCTGCGATCAGCTCGGCGCCCTTGCCGGGGAACATCGCATCCATGCGTTTGATCAACACGTCGTCCGTCACATTGCGCGGATCGAGGCCCGCCCCGATCAGCATCAGCGACATTTCATTCTTCGTCGTGCCCAACAAAAGCGGCACTTTGGCCGCGCCATTGGCGACAGCAACAATCGGCTCAACCGGGACATCGGGCGTTCCTGCTGTGGGCACGAAACCACGACGCAGGCCGGGCGGGTTCTGCCGCTCAAGCTTGGCCTGCGCGGCAAGGATGCGCTCCACGGGCACCTCCTGAAGCTTACGAAAATCGGCGCGCGGTATCTCAAGTTCCTTAAGCAACTTGAGCGCGTGGTCCGTAGCCTGATCGCGGGTAGGCAAGCGATTTGCTGTGCCGCTCTGCATTGCTGCCCGGTGAAAAAGCCCCGCGGCTCTTGGTTGGGCCAGCAGTGTGCAAACCTTGCCCCCGCCGCCTGACTCTCCATGAATCATGACACAGTCAGGATCCCCGCCAAATTTCCCGATATTGGCGTTCACCCATTGCAGGGCCATCATCAGGTCAATTTGACCGGCATTGCCGCTGCGCTCGTACTCAGGATCAAGTCCGCCAAGGTAGGCATAGCCCAGCGCACCAAGCCTGTGGTTCATCGAAACGCAGACGACATCCTGCTGTTTGGCAAGGTTCGAACCATCAGTGCGCGGCCCGGCGCTGGTGCCGATGCTGAAACCGCCGCCATGAACCCAGACCATGACCGCCCGCTTGCGCCTATCGTTGATGGATGGCGTAAAGACATTGAGCACAAGGCAGTCTTCACTCATCGGAGTTTGAGCACCCGGCGCCGTTCCGAAGAATTTGGCCATGTCGGCGCCCAGACCAGCGGCTGGATTGACAGCCGATTGTCCCTGCGGGGCCATCGGCCCCCAGTTGGTGCAGTCGCGCGTGCCCTTCCACGCCTGCGGTGCGGTGGCGGGTAGAAAGCGGTTCTTGCCGCCAGTGGGCCCGCCGTATGGCACGCCCTTGAAGGAATATACCCCGTTGGAATAGGTGCCCCGCACCTTGCCATAGTTTGTCCTGACTACTGGGTCCCGGGCATATGCGGTGTTCGGGATGAGAACTGCTGACGCTGCTGCAGTGGCAAGCGTCATCTTCGCAAAATCGCGGCGGCTCGTTTCCATCCGTTGCTCCCATCATCCCCATCCGGATCGCGTTCCGGATTGTGTATTTGGAGGATGAAGCCGAAGTTATTGTTTGGCAACAATACTTCGCGCGGCGGTTGGTTGCTTTGCGATTGTTCGCGGGCCTGGACAACAAAAAACCCCGCCGAAGCGGGGTTGTTGTGTGGTTGCGGGGGCATGCACACATCTTGATTTGCTCCTCCGAACTCGCTGCTAACTTACAATCGAAGATCGCCGTAAACCGCCCTTTCAGATGCCTGCAAGCGGACGTCCGATTGCCTACAATAGATGCCAGCCTGAATGTCTGGGAGCGCCAACAAAGCGGACGTCCGGCGGTCTAAGTGGGACACCTGATAGCTGCCGTCCATTCACGGAAGTTGTGCCGGCCGCGTTCGTTGGGGAACGCGGAAGCGCACAGTTCAGGTCACCTGGTTTTGCACACGCGCTTCGCTGCGAAGCGTTGTGATTTGGCTCCGGAACAGCTGAGCGAAGGAGATGGCCGACACTGACTGCGTTCGACGTTCCAACGAATAGAGGATCATGCGGAACTCAAGTGGCTCCATACCTTCCGGACGCGGCAACTCGCACAGGAGCCCCTGGGCAATCTCATCGGCCACTGCAAAGGATGACGAGTGCCAGATCGCGTCTGTGCTGGCGGTCAGCCTCACGAGCGTGCTGAAGTCCTCGATCACATGCCGAGGCCCTTCGGTTGGTTCTTCCAGCTCCGCCGAGCGCGCTGCCAGTGCTCCCCCGGACACGAGGATGGGATATCGGATCCCTTTGTCGGCACCGTTAAGCAGCGGATGATTGGGGCGAACGATCAGACTGCGCGGAAAGCGGCCTAACACCTCGGCCCGGACGGGTATGCCATCTGCCACCTGGCCTTCCGCGGCGATGAAAAATTCGATCTCGCCGGCGATTAGCAAAGGTAAGAGCGCGTCGACGCTTCGCACCAGGACATTGTTGATGACGCCCGGAACCGTCACCAGCCGCTCAAGCATTGTCGCTGACAACAGCGCACGTGCCGGCATTGGCGCGATGCCGAAACGCACCAGACCCGACTGCCCATTGGCGGTGCGCTCCCATTGGTACTCGAGATCGGCCGCATTGTTAAGCAGCACACTGGCGGCGTTCAGCATCGCTTGCCCCTGCGCCGTGATCCTCACACCAGAACGGTCGCGGTCGAAGAGACGCATGCCAAAACGCTGCTCGACAGCCTGCACCGTGCGCGTGAGCGCCGGCTGCGAGATATTGAGCTCCTCTGCTGCTCTGACGAAGCTGAGGCGGTGTGCGAGGGTAACGACGTAGCGAAGGCTGCGTAAATCCAGCATGAGTCTACATTATCAAAATTGGCTTTTAAATGCATTAGACACGATGTTGGATGAATGCCAGTTTCCCGGCCGAGCCGATGGGGACGGCACTAACCTCCCGCTGGCAATAAGAGATCGGGAGATCGCCATGCCTATTCGCCGCCCCATCGTCGCGAGTGTACTTGCTGCTACCGCTCTGGCGTCCAGCGCCGTGTTCGCTGCCCCCCAGCATCCACCCCAGCCGACCGACCGGACGCCCGCGCCAGCAAGCCAGCAGCGGCCCAATGTTCTAGTTTGGCTGATGGACGACGTCGGCTTCGCGCAGGTCTCTTCCTTCGGCGGCCTGGTACAGACGCCCAACATCGATCGCGTCGCGGCCATGGGGTTGCGCTATTCCAACTATCACACGGCGCCGATCTGCTCGGCCTCGCGCGCGGCGTTGCTGACAGGACGGATGCCGCATTCGGTGCACATAGGCGGACATGCAACCGCGGCGCGGGATTTTCCCGGCTACGACGCGCACATTCCCGCGGGTGCAGGTACGATCGCCGCCAACTTGCATGCGGCCGGCTATCGTACTTATGCATTGGGCAAGTGGGATCACCTGCCTAATGCCGACGTTTCGACCGCAGGTCCGTTTAACTATTGGGCGATGGGGCAGGGATTCGATCGTTTCTATGGCTTCCTTGCCGCGGATACCGACAACTGGGAGCCTCAACTCGTCCGCGACATGACGCCGATCGGCCGGCCGCAGCGGGCGGACTATCATCTAAGCGCGGACATGGCCGACCAAGCGATCTCGATGATTCAGTCGCGCGGCGCCACCGACCCGCAGTCTCCCTTCTTCATGTATTGGGCTACCGGCGCTGCGCATGCGCCGCACCACGCGCCCGCCGAATGGATCGCGCGTTACAAGGGCAAGTTCGACCAGGGCTGGGACAAAGTGCGCGAGACAATCCTGCAACGGCAGATCGCCAATGGGCTGGTGCCCAGGGATACGAAGCTGGCGCCGCTGCCCGACACCATGCCGCGCTGGGACAGTCTCAGCGCAGAGGATAAGCGGCTATACGCCCGGCAGATGGAGGTATTCGCAGCGTCGCTGTCCTATGCCGATGCGCAGTTCGGACGGATCCTCGATACGCTCGAGGCGGCGGGCGAGCTCGACAACACGATCGTTGTCGTCACTTCGGACAACGGTGCGAGCGCCGAAGGAGGGCCGAACGGCCTCTACAACGAAGCTGCCGTCACAGGCAGCCGCGGGCTCTCCACTGCGGACAACAATGCCTTCCTAGACCGGTGGGGAGCGCCCGGCACTTACCCGCACTATGCCTATGGCTGGGCGGTCGCTGGCAACACGCCGTTCCGTTACTACAAGCAGACCACGCATGAAGGCGGAACGCACGTGCCGTTAGTGATTGCCTGGCCGAAGGGTATCGCGGCGCGCGGCGAGTTGCGCGGGCAATTTGCCCATGTTTCCGACATAGCACCGACCCTGCTAGCGGCCACCGACGTGAAGCTCGCAGAAACAGTCAATAATGTTCCTCAGGTTCCGATGGAGGGCCAAAGCCTTGCCGCTACCTTCGCCTCGCGAACGGCGCCCGGTCACGAGGGCGCGCAATATGTCGAGCTCTACGGCAACAAGGGCCTCTGGCAGGATGGTTGGCAGATCGTCACGTCGCACCGCTATCGCACCTGGGACTGGCAAATCGCCAATACCTTCGATGAACCTTGGGAACTCTACAATCTGCGCAAGGACCCCGGTCAGACCACCGACCTCGCTGCGAAATACCCCGAGCGCGTCGCTGCCATGGCCACTGCCTTTGACGCGCAGGCACAGCGCTACAACGTCTATCCGATCCACAACCTGAGCGACACAGCAGGTGAGTCAGTCAAGAAAGCCGCCGAGGATTTTGCACGGCGCGGCGGCAAGTGGCACTATGCCGGCCCCACCAGCAACCTCGCCTCGATGATTGCACCGCCGGTGAACACGCGCGGCTTCACGATGACCGCAAATCTCAATCTTACCGAAGCAGGTGCTACGGCGCCGATCTTCTCGATGGGCGGGCGAATGGGCGGCATCGGCTTCTACCTCGCGAACGGCAAGCCCACGCTGGTGATGAACGACCTGCGTGGGCGAAGCGTCTCGGCCGCTGCGGCGGATCCGCTGTCGCCCGGAGCTCAGCCAATCGCTCTCGATCTCATCCGGGGCCAGACGGATGCTTCGGGCGCGACGCCGTTCGACGTTGCGATCCGATCCGGCGACAAGGTGCTGGCTCAACAGAGGTTGTTGTTCGCCCTGCCGGCCTATTTCGGCATTCCCGAGACCTTCGATCTTGCGTCGGATTGGGGCTCACCGGTGCTGGCAGGCTATCGAGCCGGCGCGCCGTTTCCGGGGACGCTTACCGACGTGACGTTCGATTTTAACGGCAAGGGCGGAGGCGAACTCCGCATCCACTGAGATATGTGCGCGCGGGTCATCGGTGCAACGACCGCCGACATAGCGGCCCTTCGCGAGCAACATGAACCCCCTCGAAAGCGGTCATACATTCATGTTTTTCAGAACCGTTGCGTCTCTCCAGCAATCCCCCTCCAACAAACCGCTCGTTCGCCAGGCGAAGCCCATTTATCAAACGCTCTCCGATCGGCGTGGCAGAACCCAATCTGGCCGAGCAAAGTGGCACGAATAGCCCTCCGGAAACCGTTCCAGATAGTCCTGATGTTCTGGCTCCGCTTCCCAGAATGCTCCAGCGGGTGTCACTTCGGTGACAACTTCGCCGGGCCACAAGCCCGATGCCTCAACGTCCTTGATAGTGTCTTCGGCAATCGTCCTCTGCCGATCGTCGGTGTAGAAAATTGCTGAACGATAGCTCGTCCCGACATCTCCGCCCTGCCTGTTGCGCGTTGTCGGGTCGTGAATCTGAAAGAAGAACTCCAGCAGCTGTCGATAGTCGGTCTGCGCCGGGTCAAAGACAATCTCGATCGCCTCAGCATGGCCTGGGTGATTTCGATAGGTCGCGTTTGGCACTTCACCGCCGGTGTATCCGACACGCGTCGAGATTACCCCGGGCAACTTGCGGATCAGATCCTGCATGCCCCAGAAGCACCCGCCTGCGAAGATCGCACGTTCATCGGGCATGGCTCAGTCTCCCCCAATGCCCAACGCATCGCCCTCGGGCGCGCCTCGGCCCAACTTGTCGGGAAGCGGCTCACCATTGGGCGTGAACTCCAGCGACACGGAATTGATGCAGAAGCGTTGGCCTGTCGGCGGCGGTCCGTCGGGGAAGACGTGCCCCTGGTGCGCCCCGCAGCGGGCGCAAACGATCTCGGTGCGCTCCATGCCATAGCTGGTGTCGCGAATGTATTTAAGATGGTCGGAGGCGAAGGGCTGCGTGAAACTTGGCCAGCCGGTACCGCTGTCAAACTTGGTGCCGCCATGAAACAGCGGGAGCCCGCAAAGACGGCAGGTGTAGAGGCCCGGGCGCTTTTCGGTGAGGAACACGCCGCAGAACGGTGCTTCGGTCCCATGTTCCAGCAGGATCTCTCGCTCATCCGCGCCAAGCTTGGCCGCCAGGTCAGCAAACTCGTCCTCAGTAGGTGGCGTCAGGTCGAAATGAAGTGTCACGGAATCGCTCATGGCTGGTCCTTCTCAGGTGCAAATTCGACGAGCGGCTTGCCCTTCTCTACCACGTAGGTGGCCAGTTCGCTTCCTTGCTTGGTGCCCACGTTTCGCGCCGAATGAAAGACGCGCGCGGGGACGAACAGGACTTCGCCCGCCGCGAGCGTCTTGGGCGGTTGCTCCTCAAGCTGATATTCGAGCGTACCTTCCAGCACGTAGATGATCTCCTCGCCAGGATGGCGGTGTGCGGGAAAGCTTGCGCCCGATGCGAAATCAATGCGCGCCTGGATTGTTTCCCAGCCTGGAACGCTAAGGTCGTGGCGCTGAAGGTCGGTGCGGGTGCTGCCCGGCGTGCGCGGCACCTGCGCCCAAAGGACGGCGCTGCCAGCGACCAGAAGGATCGCAACGCGATATTTGCTGCGCATAGCCGGCCTCCCCTGCAGGTCACCACTAGTGCGGGCGGCGCACAGCGACGCCGCCCGTACAATCCGTCATGCTCAGCGAATGGAGCCGAACCCGGCGCGCATTTCCTCTACAAGATAGCCCGGTTGTTCGAAGGCGGCGAAGTGCCCGCCCTTTGGCAACCGGTTGTAGTGAATGAGCTTCGGGTAAGCGCGTTCCGCCCAGCTTCGCGGCGCCTGGTTAAGCTCGTCGGGAAAGGCGCTCACCGCGATCGGTGCCTTGACTCCGATAGGCTCGAAGAAGTGCACGGTGTTGCGCTCGATGCCATAGCCCGCCGAGGTGCGCGGCAAAGCTTCCCAGTAGAGGCGCGCACCGGAAATGGCAGTGTTCGTCAGCCAGGCAATGGTGATGTTGTCGAGTACGTCGTCGCGCGTCAGTCCCTCGGCCACGCCATCGAACGCACGAGCAATCATCCGGTAGCTGGAAATGTCGTGATCGAGGAACCATGCGGCGAGGCCGATCGGCGAATCCGCGATCCCGTACAGCGTCTGGGGGCGTTGCCCCATCTGCTGCGCGTAGGCGAGACCGTGCGTGAAGAACAGATCGAGCCGTTCGTAAGCCCAGCGTTCATCGTCAGTGAGACCTTTTGGCGGCCCTTCGCCGGCACGAAGCGCATCGAACACTTCCGGCGGCGCTGTTGACGCCATGTTGGTGTGGACCGCTGCCAATTCAGGCGGAGCGATCGCGCCGAGGATCTCGGTGATCAGCGCCCCCCAATCGCCGCCTTGAGCCACGAACCGCGTGTATCCAAGGCGCTTCATCAGCGTCAGCCATGCATTGGCGATCCGCGGCGGGTTCCAGCCGGCTTCGGTCGGCCTGGCGGAGAAACCATAGCCGGGGATGGAGGGGATCACGACGTCGAACGCGTCAGCCGGGGTTCCACCGTGTGCCGTCGGGTCGGTCAACGGCTCGACGATCTTGAGTTGCTCGACGATCGAACCCGGCCAGCCGTGGGTGATGATGACTGGGAGGGCGTTAGGATGCCGGGACTTCACATGGATGAAGTGGATGTCGAGGCCGTCGATCTGCGTGATGAAATTGGGATAGGCGTTGAGGCGCGCCTCGCATTTGCGCCAGTCGTAGTCGTTGGCCCAATAGGCGGCGAGCTTCTTCATTGTCGCCAGTTGCACGCCCTGCGAATCGTCCGGAACCGTTTCCCGATCAGGCCAGCGGGTCGCCAGGATTCGTTGCCTCAGGTCCGCCAGGTCTTCGTCGGAAGCTTGATACCGAAATGGACGGATTGCCACGTTACCCTTAGGATCGACGATAAGGCTTTCGGTAAATCCCGGCGTGACTGGCTGAGCAACGGGTCCTGTCGACTTGGGCTGGATTTGAGGATGAGCAGTAGTTTCGGATTTAGACATCATCGTCCTCCTTGTCCAAGGAGGCAGGCGCGCGACCTCGCCTGCTGGCGGGCAACAAGCATTACCGACCATCAGGGTCGGCGCAGTTTTTATTTGCATCGAAATGCAAGCCGGACTTCGTTGTCGAATGGTCTCGACTCGGTCTCGACGACCGGCGCGCATTACTCCGTTCCGGCCGGGCAGGTCACGGGGATTGCGTGACGATGCCCCGTCCCTGCGCTGAGCTGTTTTTAGGCGTGGGTGGACTGAGTGCGCATTCCGGCCACAACGTCCCGAATTCACCGGTTCCATATGCGCAGCAACCGATCAACACCGCGATTACGCAGTCTTCAGTCGCCGACATAGCGGCTGTTCGGCGCCTCATCACGAGCGCCCCCTGAAGCTGCCGTCGTCTAATAGCGGGATTTGCAAGCGCCGATTTGTGAGAGGCCGTCTTTGCCGGGAGCATGGTCGTCTTCGCGGTCGACATAGGCCGCCGCATCATGGGGCTTCGCGGGGCGGTCCTTCCAATGTTCATT
>JBEVKC010000125.1:0-12280 GCA_040509895.1 Novosphingobium sp.
CGCGTCATAGTAGATCGTCGTCGGCAGTTGCCCGGTCTGATAGTGGAACGAAAGGTCGTTCTTCGGCTCGATCCACGGCTCCAGCGTATTCAGGCCCCGGTCGGCAAGGAATGGCGCGACCCGTCCAAGCTCCTGCGAATCCTGCGACACGGCCAGCACCCGCAGGTCAGCCGCCCGGTCCTTCGCCAGCTTATTCAGCAGCGGTAGTTCGGTGATGCAGGGGCGGCACCATGTCGCCCAGAGGTTGAGAAGCACCGGCTTGCCTTTGAGGCTGGAGAGGCGCAATTCCCCGCCCTTCGCATCGGTCAGCACGAATTCGGGGATCTGGCTTCCACGATGGCTGCGGTCTACCGCGCCAGCGGGTACATCGTTCGCCGTAGAAGTTTCAGAAGCCTGCGGTTGCGCGTCTTGGCCGCTTTGCCTATCGCAGCCCCCCAGCATGACAGCGCCGATGACGGCAGCATGGCCAAGGACAATTAGCTTGAGCGAGCGGGACAAGAACAAGCAGGGCTCCAATGCAATGTGGGGCGGCAGGTTCGCGGAAGGACCTTCCGCGATCATGCGCGAGATAAATGCCTCCATCCCCTTCGACAAGGCACTGTGGCGGCAGGATATCGCCGCGTCAAAGGCGCACGCCGCCATGCTGGGGGCGCAGGGCATCGTTTCCAAGGAAGATGCGCTCACCATTATCGACGGACTGGAAAAGGTCGCGGCCGAATATGAGGCGAACGGGGTGCCCGAAAACTGGGACCTCGAAGACATCCACATGACCACCGAAAGCCGCCTTGCCGAATTGATCGGCGCGGCAGCCGGACGGCTCCACACTGCGCGCAGCCGCAACGACCAGGTGGCGACCGACTTTCGCCTGTGGGTGCGCGATGCCATCGATCAGGCGGATGCGGGGCTTGAAGCCCTGCAGCGCGCTCTGGTGCTGCGGGCAGGCGAACATGCCGATTCCATCATGCCGGGCTTCACTCACCTGCAGACCGCGCAGCCCGTGACATTGGGCCATCATCTCATGGCCTATTACGAGATGGCCGCGCGTGATCGTTCGCGCTTGGCCGATGCGCGGCGGCGGATGAACCTTTGCCCGCTGGGCGCGGCGGCGCTGGCGGGGACGGGTTTCCCAATCGACCGGTTCATGACGGCGCAGGCGCTGCATTTCGACGGGCCGACGGCCAACAGCCTCGATTCGGTGTCGGACCGCGACTTCGCGCTCGATTACCTGATGGCGGCCAGTCAGTGCTCGCTGCACCTCTCTCGGCTGGCTGAGGAGTTCATCATCTGGGCCAGCCAGCCCTTTGGCTTTGTCTCATTGCCCGACAGCCTTTCGACCGGCAGTTCGATCATGCCGCAAAAGAAGAACCCCGACGCGGCGGAGCTGGTGCGCGGGCACTCAGGGCGGATCATCGGCTGCCAGACGTCGCTAATGATCACCATGAAGGGTCTGCCGCTTGCCTATTCAAAGGACATGCAGGACGACAAGCCGCCGGTGTTCGAGGCGGCGGGTCTGCTGGCGCTGAGCCTTGCGGCCATGACCGGCATGGTCGATGGCGCGGCCTTCCGTACAGAGCGGATGCGCGCTGCGGCAGAGCTGGGCTATGCCACGGCCACGGACCTTGCCGACTGGCTGGTGCGGCAGGCGAACATCCCCTTCCGTGAGGCGCACCACATCACCGGCAGTGCCGTGAAGCTGGCGGAAAGCCGCGGCGTTGCGCTGGATCAGTTGCCGCTGGCAGACCTGCAGGCGATCGATGCCCGCATCGACGACCGCGTGTTCGCCGCGCTTTCGGTAGAGGCTTCGGTGGCTGCGCGCGCCAGCCATGGCGGAACTGCGCCCGAGCAGGTAAGGAAACGCGTTACCGAGGCGCGCAAGGCGCTTGGGATGGAGTAGCCATGCGCGTTGCCGCCGTCATTCTGCTGTTACTCACCTTGGCTGCATGCGGTTCCAAGGCGGAGTTGAGGCCCCAGCTTGGTAAGGAATTGCCGCCCGCGCCTTTTGGCCGCGAGGACCGGCCCACCGCCGACCGGCTGCTGCAACTCCCGCCGCAGGCGCAGCCTGAGCGCAACACGGAACTGCGAAAACGGTCCGAAGAGCGCGCCGACGATCCCTTTGACTTACCGCCTCCCGAATAAGAGGCCACTGGATACCCAATGGACCATTTTGCTTACAAGAACGGCGTGCTCCACGCCGAAGATGTGCCGCTTGACCAGATCGCGGCTGCCACCGGCACGCCCGTCTATGTCTATTCGCGCGCCACGCTGACGCGCCACGCCCGCGTGTTCCGCGATGCGCTTTCGGTGTTGCCGAAGTTCCACATCGCCTTTGCGGTGAAATCCAACCCGAACCTTGCCGTGCTGAAGCTGCTGGCGAAGGAGGGTTATGGCGCCGACGTCGTATCGGGCGGCGAGATGGATCGCGCGCTGGCGGCAGGCATGGCGGCGGAGAGCATTGTCTTTTCCGGCGTCGGCAAGACCAAAGCAGAAATGGTCCGCGCGCTTGAAGCCGGGATCGGCCAGTTCAACCTTGAATCCGAGGAAGAGGGCATCGAACTCGCGGCCCTCGCCGCCGAACGCGGGCTGACGGCCAGTGCTGCATTGCGCGTCAATCCTGATGTCGATGCCGGGACGCACGGCAAGATCTCCACCGGCAAGGCAGAGAACAAGTTTGGCGTGCCCTATGACCTTGCGGGCGGAATCTTCGCCCGCCTGGCAGCGCTGCCGGGTATCGAGATGCGCGGCCTTGCGGTCCATATCGGCAGCCAGCTTTCGAAGCTTGATCCGCTGGAAAGCGCCTTCACCCGCATGGGCGACCTGATGCGAGAGATCCGCAGCGCGGGTCATGCGATCACGCACATGGACCTCGGTGGCGGCGTTGGTGTGCCCTACAAGGAAGGCGACGTATTCCCCAGCCCCGAGGAATACGGCGCGATGGTTGCCCGCGTGACGGAGGGCTGGGACGTCACCCTGATGTTCGAACCGGGCCGCGTCATTGCCGGCAATTCGGGCGTGCTGGTGACCGAGGTTATCCGCGTGAAGCCCGGCGTCACCTGCCCCTTCGTCGTCGTTGATGCGGCGATGAATGACCTTGCGCGTCCGGCGCTCTATGATGCCTGGCATGACTTCGTTGCCGTCTGGCCCACGGGAGAGCGGATGACCGCCAACATTGTCGGTCCGATCTGCGAAAGTTCCGACACCTTCGCCATGGGCCGCGACATTGACGTCGTGAAAGCAGGCGACCTTGCGGTTTTCCGTACGGCAGGCGCCTATGGCGCGACCATGGCCAACACCTACAACAGCCGTTCGCTCGTGCCTGAAGTCATGGTTGACGGCGACCGGTGGGCTGTTGTGGCCGACCGGATCGACCCTGCGGCCATACTTGCGGCAGAACACGTGCCGGACTTCCTACAGGACTAGCAAATGGACAGCCTCCCCCTTTTCCATCGTATCTCCGGCCAGCCGGTAATCGTTTTGGGAGAGGGGGAAGCGGCCGAAGCCAAGCGCCGACTCGTCGAACGCGCAGGTGGCGTGATCGTTGGCGAGGACAATACCGAAGCCCGGTTGGCCTTTGTCGCGCTAGCCGAACCCGACGAGGCTGCGCAGCGCCTGCGAGCGCGGCGGGTGTTGGTCAATGCCGTCGACCGCCCCGATCTCTGCGATTTTACTGTGCCTTCATTGCTGGACAGGACACCCGTGCTTGTGGCCATCGGCACCGGAGGGGCGTCGGCGGGCCTTGCCAAGGCGCTTCGCCTGAGGCTGGAAGTGCTGCTGCCTGTCTCGCTGGGAAGGCTGGCGGAAGGCCTTTACTCGGCGCGTGACGCGCTGCGTTCGCGCTGGCCCGATGCGGGGGGCCGCAGGCGTGCGCTCGATGCGGCATTGGGGGCTGGCGGTGCGCTCGACCCGCTACGCGACGAAAGTGCCGATGGTCTGGCGGGCTGGCTTGCCGGCGATGTTGAGGGCGCTGCCTCCGGCGTCGTCGAAATCCACCTGCGCAGTGCCGATCCCGAAGACCTGACATTGCGTGAGGCCCGCCTGCTGGGCTCGGCCGACGTGCTCGCCCATGAACCTGACGTTCCCGCCACCGTGCTCGACAGGGCGAGGGCTGATGCCGTGCGCCGGGCAATTCGGGCTGGCGAAACCGTCGCGACGACACACGGTCTTACCGTCGTCCTGCGACCGTCAAGTTCATATAATATATAGCTATTACAATATTTTAACTTCTACGTGCAACTACCTATCAACATGGGTCTCCCCGCACGGGGCATGTCGTCACGCTGCTTTGTGGAGCCCGCATGATGAACCTGCCGAAGATTGATCTTTCAACCTTACCCGACCTAGACAAGCTGACCGGCGTTTTCGGATCCATTGCTGACACGCTGCGCGTCCAGGCTTCGGATGATTCCGTCATCATCCTGATGACCTTCGTCTACAACGTGACCTACAACAAAGGCGCGATGTTCTAAGTATGATCGTTCATCCCGAAATCGGGTCGCTGCGGGGAGACGATACCCCGCAGCGAATCGCCCAGGATGCGATGCACGACGCCATTGGCGCATGGCGAGATCGGCCCGGTGTGGCCGAAGTCATCGCCGATGTAGCGGCCTTCGCGTCGGGAATGGCCATGGCGGATTGCGCAGGCTTGGCACGGCTGTTCGATGAGAGCGATTATGCCGCGGTGTTCGCGCGCGACTTTTGCGCGGCGGCCTGTACGCAGCTTGAGCTCTCTCCGTTGGCACGTGTGCCGCAGCGCCATTTCCACGATGATGCCATTTCGACGCTGCTGATCGCGCAGGCGGGCAACGTGACCTTGTCGCTGGTGGCTATCGACGGCGAAGGCCTGCGCGGCCGCCCTGCCGCGAAATCGGCTAGCTTCTGGCCGGGCGAGGCGTGGGAGGCCGTGCTTGTGGGAACTGCCCGTGCGAAACTGGTCGAATGCCGTTCTCGCCGCGATGATGGTGCGCAGCTCTGCCATCTGCAAACCACGTTGCAACCGGGCAAGGTCATCTGCCGTGATGCTTCCCGGCAGGCGCTGGTGGTGCGGGACGTGCACGGATGCCTTGTTTCGCTACGCCTCCAGCGGCGTGGCGCACGCGCGGGCGTGACGCGTGAGTTTGCCTTGGAGGATGGGCGGCTGCTGCATCAGGCTGCGGGGAATCCGCGCGATAGCCGCATAGAACTGATGATGGCGGCGCTTGGTCGAATGGGCCGCACGGATGCCGCGCCGATCTTCGCCGAAATTGCGGCTGGCGAGGGCGCCGAGGCGCTGCGCTGGCAGGCGCTGCGAGAATGCCTCGCGCTCGATACGCTCACCGGTTTCACCACCCTGACGACCATCGCGCGCAATGATTCCGATGCGCTTTCCGGCCCTGCCGAAGGGCTGCGCAGCCAGCTTGTCAGGGCTTATCCACAACTTGCGGGGATCGAATAATGCCCAAGATCATAGAAGTGACTGACCCGCAAACCTGGTGTCTGGCCGAAGCCACCGATGCACTCGCCACCACCGGCTTCCATCCCGAGGATGAGGGCGACCTTGCTCATGCCGCGCTGTGCCTTCGGCGTCTCGGCAATGATCGCGCGTTCCTGGGCGACCTGTTCGTGGCCGAACTGGCTGCGCGGCACCGCGAGGACAGCGGCGAACATGCCTATGGCCCTCAGGCTTTCATACTTTCCCCGCCCGGAGCATCGAATTTCTTCCTGCGGGCCAACATCTGGCCTTCTGCGGACGAACACATGCGGCGGGGCGTCCTTCGTCTATGACCTGCCGCACGATCACAATTTCCACTTCCTGACGCTGGGTTACTTCGGTCCCGGCTATTGGAGCGATTATTACGAATACGATTATGAGGAGGTCGCGGGCTGGCGCGGGGAGCAGGTTGACCTGCGCTTGGTGGAACGCGCGCGGTTGGAGGAGGGCAAGATAATGCTCTACCGTGCGCACCGCGACGTGCATCGCCAGCTGCCGCCCGATGCGTTGGCGGTGTCGCTCAACATCATGCACACCTCCGGCGCCCAGGCCTGGCTCGATCAGTACAGCTTCGACCTTGAGCAAAGACGCGTAGGCCGGATCGTTTCAAACGGATCGAGCGAGGCATTCATGCGCATCGCGGTGGGCCTTGGCGGCGATGACGCGCTGGATCTTGCGCGGCGATTCGGCCAGCGGCACCCTTCAAACCGCATGCGGCTCGCCGCGTGGAGCGCGCTGGCCGGGGCGGCACCGAAAAGCGCTGATCGCGATGCGGTTTGGCGCGAAGCTGAAACGTCGGGAAGCCGCCTTGTCAGCGCCGAGGCGCGAATGCGGCGTGCTGAAGTGCCCGGCTAAAGATCCAGCCTCTGACCTATGAGGGCCAATCCGCCGAAGTGGACCACCATCAGCACAAAGATGAAGATCATGAACCAGAAGAGGACGGGCCGGGTGCGGCGCGTCTGCAGGTGGACGCCGCGCGGGCCGATGAAGCCGGTCCTCAGCGCGTGAACCAGCACGCAAAGCCAGAACAATGCGAGCAACGCGTCGATTACACGCAGCACTGGCATTTCCATGACGGCCTATCCTCTTGTTCTTGTTCGTCTTCCTATAGCACTCCACCGGCAAGCCCGTCGATGGCTGCCTGCAGGATTACTGCCGCCGCCGCCGAATCGATCCGCTCCGCGCGTTTGGCCCGGCTCATGTCCTGATCGAGAAGTCCGCGTTCTGCTCCGGCGGTGCTCCAGCGTTCGTCCCACAGCAGGATCGGCGCGCCCAGCACCGCAAGGTTGCGGGCATAGGCGCGGCTGGACTGCGAACGTGGCCCTTCGCTGCCGTCCATATTGAGCGGCAGGCCGATCACGATGCCTTTTACGCTGCGCTCTTTCATCAGCGCAGCAAGCTGCGCCTTGTCGGCACCGAACTTGCCGCGCTTCAGCGTCTTACCGGGCGAGGCAAAGCGCCACCCGGCGTCGCAGAAGGCAGTGCCGATTGTCTGCGTGCCAAGGTCAAGGCCCAAAAGTGCGCCGCCTTCGGCAAGGGCCGCGCGAAATTCGGCGCTGTTGGCGGTGATCAGGGTTTCCATGCCTGTACTCGCCGCGCGGCGTCGGACCGCACGTTCGCCCAGAATAGCGGAATGTCATAGACGTGGAAGTTGTTGCCCGGCAGCACATAGGCACCCATATTGGGCGGATCGCCGATCATCAGGAAGCCATCGGGCGCGCAGCTGGCTGGTACTGCGCCCTTTTCCAGCTTGCCGCCCTTGAGGTCGTCAGACGGAACCAGCGTGCCAAGATTGGCTGAGGCCGGTGCCGAACCGCCAGTTCCGCCGGTCAGTGGATTGGAACAAAGGAACGGGCTTCCTCCGGGGCTTTTGCCGTCCAGCGCGGGTCGGCGGGCATAGCCTTTCAAAATTATGCTGGTGTCAGCGGGTTCAGCAAAGCTGAGCCAGCTCATCATGCAGCCAGTTTGATCGGGCGCGGTGCAGGCGGGGATGCCCATCGCCGGCAAGTCATGCTGAAGGGAGATCGGCCAACCCACCGCATAGACCGAGGCGATTCGGCTGGCGAGCGGCGTGCCCGCCACCCTGTCCTTTAGTAGCCGCTTGATGTGGAACGCGCCCTGGCTGTGACCCGCGATGATGATCGGAAGCTTGGGATCGGAACTGCGGATGAATTCGTCAAAGGCGGCGAGGACATCGCCATAGGCAAGGTCTAACGCTTTGGCCGCATCGGGCGAATCGGTGAGGAATGCACCGAATGCCGCCTGCCGGTAGCGGGGAATCCACAATTCGTCGCTGGTCGCGAAGGGGCTGGCCATGGCGCCAATGAACAGTTCGGCACGGTCACGCGATTCCTTGTCATCGAGCGGCGCGTTCCAGTGCCCCTTCACCAGATAACTGGTCGGATGGACGAAGAAGACGGCGGCGGGCAGCGGCGCGGGCGTGCCGGTCAGCCCTTGGGGCGCGAAATGGGCTGGGTTCCTGCCCGGCATCGCTGGCCATGCGAACCACATCTTCGGTTCGGCATAGGCAGTGGAATCCAGCGCTGCCTGCGCTTCGTAAGGGCTATCCGGAACGAAGGTGTATTCAGTCAGTTCGTCCGACCAGATCCGCAGGGCGAGTAGAACCGCAAGGATCAGGACGACAATCGCGACAATGACGTAAAGGAATTTGCGGGCCATCAGCCTTCCTGTGCCGTATCCGGCAGTTCATGCAACTGGGCTTCGCGTTCCAACCAGATCTTGATCATGGCGACCAGGGGGTCGGCCAGCATCAGCCCCAGAATGCCGAACAGCGCACCCATGATCAGCTGCGCGCCAAGGACCAGCGCGGGGGCGAGATCGACCGTTTTCTTGGCGACCATCGGTACGATGATGTTGCCATCCACGGTCTGCACCACGGCGTAGACGATGATGCAGTAGATGCCCATGTCGACACCGCCCGAGAAACCGACGAGGATCATAAGCAGCCCGGAAATCGGGGCGCCGATGTTCGGCAGGAAGGCCAGCAGGCCGGTCAAAAGCCCAAGCAGCGCTGCCATCGGCACGCCATAGGCCATCAGTAGTATCCAGGTCGCAACGCCCTCCACAGCCATGCCAAGCAGGCGGCCCGCCATCAGGCGGCGGAGCGAACGGCCCATCAGCAGTGCGGTTCCTTGGAAATAGTCGCGGCGGTCGACCGGCAGCATCCAAGCAAGGCCACGCTGGTAGAGCCGGGGCTCAGCCGCGAAATAGATGCCAAGTACGATGATCAGGAAGCCCGTGGTCAGCGCGCCGATGACGCCGCCTACCGCATAGGTCAGCTGGCCGATGCCGCCGATTGCCTGCTCCGCAAGATTCTGGACGCTCTGTGTATTAATGCTGACCCCGCGCTGCTCCAGTATCTCGAGGATGCGCATCGCCTGCTGCTGGATGATTGCTGGCAGTTCGGAGGCTTGCTGCGCGATCTGGGTTCCGGCGAACAGCACGACCCAGACGAAGAACAGGGCTGTCAGTAGCAGGACGATGGTTACGCGCCATGCCCGCGGGATGGGCAGGATTCGCTCGATCAGCCGGGCTCCCCCGTCGATCATCGCGCCGAACACCATGCCGCCGAAGATTACCAGTAGTGGACGGGCAAGGAGGGCCACCAGAACGAATAGCCCGGCAATGCCGAGCCACACCATCGCCTTGCGGGCCTCAAGCCTGAGCAGCGGATCGGAGATGTCCGTCGGCCCTGCAGAACGAGGCGGTGGCAATTCGTCCTTAACTGCCGGCTCGGCGGTCATCGTTCACTTGGCTCCCGCTTCAATCCTTGGACGTAGCGTAGACCAGCCGCGATCATCGCGCAAAGCCCCCCACCAGGTCAGGGGGTTAAGCGATTCGCTGCCATTGAGCGAAAAGGTGATGAACTCGGCCCGGCCACCGACGTCATGCAGCGGAACCGGCCCGCCAAGACCGTTTTCGATCAGGGGAACGCGGCTGTCTGCCGAATGGTCGCGGTTGTCGCCCATCAGGAATACATGGCCTTCGGGCACCTCGATCTCGCTCATCGTGTCATAAAGCTGCGGCAGGTGATCGATGACGAGGTAGCTGGCGCCATTGGGCATGGTTTCACGCAGCACAGGCATTTCGCAGGCCATACGTCCCGACGGCTTTCTGACCCGCATTCCGGGGAAGGTCGTTTCCTCGCAGGGCTGGTTGGCATCAACCGGAATCTCGATTGCAGGTTCGACCGACTGGGGCACGGCCCTGCCATTGAGGATGATCTGGCCGTTCATGACAGCGATCCGATCACCCGGAAGGGCCACGACCCGCTTGATAAGATCCTCGTTCCGGTTGCGTGGCACGACAATGACGACGTCGCCATATTCCGGCGTCTTTGCTGCCACTCGCCAATCCCCGCGCGGCAGCATGTGAAACGAGACCGACGACCAGTTCCAGCCGAAGGGATACTTGCTCACGACCAGCCGGTCACCGACCAGCAGGTTGGGCATCATCGAGATCGAGGGGATGTAGAACGGCTTGGCGATGAGGCTGTGGAAGCCGAGGACGGCCAGCAGCATCAACGCGAGGCCGCGAATCTCGGCGAGCCAGTCGATCTTGTGTTCGTGCTTGGCAGGGGCGGAGGTGGTGGCTTCGGTTTCGGGAACTTGTTCGGTCACAGTCTCGTCGCTCAGCTCTCGTCGATTACAGGGGGCGGGCTTCAATAACGACGAAGGCCTGTGCCCACGGGTGATCGTCAGTGAGGGTAAGGTGAACGACGGCCTCATGGCCTTCGGGGATAAGCACCGCGAGCCGGGCCGCAGCACCGCCGGTAAGGGCCAGCGTCGGGGCGCCGCTTTTCATGTTCACGACGCCGATGTCCTTCATGAAGACACCCGCCTTGAAGCCGGTGCCGACAGCCTTGGAGAACGCTTCCTTGGCGGCAAAACGCTTGGCGTAGGTTCCGGCGCGCGTGAAGGGACGGCGGGCGGCCTTGGCGCGTTCTATCTCGGTAAAGACGCGCAGTTCGAATCGTTCGCCGAAGCGGTCGAGCGAATTCTGGATCCGCTCGATGTTGCAGAGGTCAGAGCCGATGGCGATGATCATGCCGGATGATTCCCTTTCACCGTGCGAGGTCCATCAGGTCGCGCATCCGCCTAATGCTTGTCTCCAGCCCGCAGAAGATGGCCTCACCGATAAGGTAGTGGCCGATGTTGAGTTCCGCGAGTTGGGGAATCGCCGCGATCGGCTGAACATTATCATATGTAAGGCCGTGCCCGGCATGAGGCTCGACGCCATTCTTGGCTGCGAGCGCCGCCATGTCCGCAATGCGCTTCAATTCCGTGGCGAGTGCATCACCCTCGGCGTGGGCATATTCGCCGGTATGGAATTCCACCACCGGCGCGCCAAGCTGCAGTGCCGCCTCAATCTGGCGGGCTTCCGGCGCGATGAACAGGCTGACGCGAATCCCCGCATCGGCCAGGCGCTGCACTATGGGATAAAGGCGGTTGTGCTGGCCCGCGGCGTCCAGTCCGCCTTCGGTAGTGCGCTCCTCGCGGCGTTCGGGGACGATGCAGGCGGCGTGCGGTTTGTGTCGCAGCGCGATTTCCACCATCTCGTCCGTTGCGGCCATTTCCAGGTTGAGCGGCAGGCCCGTGGCGGCTTGAATACGGGACAGGTCGCCATCTCGGATGTGGCGGCGGTCCTCGCGCAAGTGCGCGGTAATGCCGTCGCCACCGGCCCCGGCGACGATTTCGGCGGCGCGGACGGGATCGGGATGATCGCCGCCACGCGCGTTACGAATCGTCGCGACGTGGTCGATGTTTACGCCCAGCCGTAGCCTGTCGGTCCGCATGGCAACCATTACGCCTGCGCGCGGCTTCCGGGCTTTATTGCCGGAATCGCGGCAAGCTCGGCCGGTATTTCGTCCTCGGCATAAGTGGGGAAGTTGATGGCGATCAGCGGATAGAACGGCACGCCAAGATCCACTGTTCCGCCGGAGCGGTCTATGAGGGCGGCAGCGGCAACCACGGTTGCGCCGGTTTCTTCGATAGCCTTGATCGCCTCGCGGCTGGAAAGTCCGGTCGTGACCACATCTTCCACCATCAGCACCTTGTCGCCCTCTTCAAGGGAGAAGCCGCGGCGCAGCTCGAAAGTTCCGGTGGGGCGTTCGACAAACATTGCCTCAACGCCCAGCGCGCGGCCCATTTCGTGACCGATAATGATGCCGCCCATGGCTGGTGAGACGACCTTGTTGATTTCCTTGCGCAGGTCTCGCGGCAGCTTTGCAGCCGTCGCCATCGCGAGCCGGGAGGCGCGGTCAGTATCCATCAAAACGCGCGCGCATTGAAGGTAGTGAGCACTGTGGCGACCCGAGGAAAGCAGGAAATGCCCTTCCAGCAGGGCCTTGCTGGCGCGGAACTCTGCCAGGACTTCTTCATCCTGCATGATGTGTATATTCTCCTAGGCGTAATGCGGTGTCGCCGGAGCGCGTTCTGTCCGGCTGTGAAATTTATCCCCTAGAGGCGCTTGAGACTGCCCGCAAGCGCGCGTATAGGCCCCCCCAAATGGGGCCCCGGCCCGTCAATCCCACGGAGCGCGAGGGGGCATTATCTCTCGCCGGCAATGGAAAGCGAAAGCGCGAACTGATGAAATTCGGCGAACTTGCCCGCACCGCTGGTCTTACGATGAAGGCCGCTGCACTGTCACTTGCGCTGGTTGCGACCGCGGGTCCGGCCATTGCGGCTGCACCTGCTGCCCCAACTGCCGACGCTCCCGCTGCTGAGGCAGCGTCCGCTCCGGCTGTCGAAGCTGCCCCGGCTGCTGCTACGGAGGTCAAGGGCCCTGCGTTTCCGC
>JBEVKC010000126.1:0-17946 GCA_040509895.1 Novosphingobium sp.
TGGGCCCCTCGAGCTGTTCGTTGGCTGGTGAGCCGCCGATCGGGATGCGCTTTGGCTGCATGGCCTCGGGCACCACGCGCTTGAGCTCGATCGTGAGCAGCCCGTGCTCGAAGCGGGGCATTGCCAGCCTCGATGAAGTCAGCAAGCTGGAAGCGCCGTTCGAAGGGACGCGCGGCGATGCCGCGATGCAGGTATGCGCCCGCGTTCTCGTCTTCCAAGCGTTTGCCGGTGACCGAACGCTTTCAAGAGGGGAACGGGGTAAAAATTTATGCCTGCAAACACGCCGCTTAGTGATGAACGACCCGCTGGTTTCGGCAAGCCATTTTGAAACGCTGAACGGCGCCTTCGTCGGCGCGATCAGCCTAAACCGTAAGGCTGCCACGCAGCGGCGGGCTTCCGGCTTTATCGCCGAAAATCGGCCGTGCCGCGCGCGAAGCCGAATGCGGACATTCCGAAGGCGACGTCCAGAATTCGTATTCGACACCGGCTTGCCGCAGCAGCTCGAACCCCGGCATGCACGCCTCGGTCAGCGCGCGAGTGTCCTCCTCAGGAAGGTCGCACCAACTCGAACGAGGTGGACGGACGGTCGCGGCGCAGCGCGCGGACCAGACCCCGTCGAGAGATGATCGCCCCTCACGAACCGCGACCATGTATAGCACGTGCGCCTTGGCGACTGTCATCGAGTCTCGGGCCTCCTTCTCGCGGCGCGCCGCACGCGGGTCGATCCCCGCTTCGACGTGCTCATTAAATTCCCCAGGCCCATTCGCGCGCCGCTGCGATTGTCCATCCAGGGAAGGGCCCGCCACATATCGTGGCGACGATAGGAGTTCCCGCAACCTGTCTGCGAAAGCGCCATCTTTTCTTTCCGCTGGAGAGAACCTCGATTGCGAGGCCCGGTGTTTGAACGACCGCAAGGGCACCCGAAATCATGGCATGTGGCGACAGAGCAACTCTTTGTGCCATTTCCGACTCCTGCCGGCCCCCCCAGCGCAGACAAAATCATGACAGAAATCCTGACAGAATAGCCGTCGAATCCAGTCTAGCTGAGGCTAGCTGGGTCAAACTGCTGCTTGTCAGGAAAACGCCGTAAATCACTGCGGGGTGACCGAATCATGTGAATCGGTTGGCTGGGGCGGCAGGATTCGAACCTGCGAATGCCGGTACCAAAAACCGGTGCCTTACCACTTGGCGACGCCCCAGCAGGAGGGAGGCCGATAGCGACTGTTGGCAGCGAAGGGAAGGGGGGTTGCAGTCGGATCAAAAATGAGTGAGCATCACTTTGAAAACAAAACAACTGGCATTGGGCGCCGGTAATGGAAGCAACGGCTTCCGGAGGATTTCGAGGGAGGATGCATATGAATCGTGCACTGACAAAGTTCGCCTTTGCGGCGACGACTGCGCTTACGTTTGTGACGCCGGTAATGGCGCAGGAGGCGCAGGATGCCGCACCAGCAGGCGCCGGAGACATCATCGTGACCGCCCGACGCACCGAAGAGCGTCTGCAGGACGTTCCGATCTCGATGACGGTCTACAACCAGGAGCAGATCGCCAATCGCAATATCGTCGATGGCACGGATCTGGCCAAATACACGCCCTCGCTGCAGGCAAACTCACGCTTCGGACCTGAAACCGCGATGTTCGCCATTCGCGGCTTCACCCAGGAGAACTTTACTTCGCCGTCGGTGGGCACCTATTTTGCGGACGTGATCGGCCCTCGCGCGAACGGTGGTACGCCGGGCGGCAACGGTGCTGGCGTTGGCCAACTGTTCGACTTGCAGAACGTGCAGGTACTGAAAGGTCCGCAGGGCACCTTGTTCGGCCGCAACACCACGGGTGGTGCCGTACTGATCGTGCCGCAGCGCCCAACTGACGAATTTGGCGGCTATCTCGAAGGTTCTTACGGCAACTACGACATGTACCGCCTGCAAGGCGTGCTGAATGTGCCGCTGGCCGACACGTTCCGTGCACGCATCGGCTTTGACCGTATGAAGCGTGATGGCTATTTGCATAATCGCGCCAATGCCGGACCGGACCGGATGGCTGACACCGATTACTGGGCAGTGAGGGCAAGCGTAGTCGCCGAGCTGACCCCAGACCTCGAAAACTATATCATCGGGCGATACAGCAAGTCGGAGACGAAGGGCCTTAGTGCAAGGCTGGTCGCAGCCAATGCTCCCGGTTGCCGTCAGGGAGCTGATCCTGCGGCTTACCCGCTGCCCGGCAACCCCGCATTTACGCTGCCCGGCGCTACTGCCGCGACGACTGCGTCGTTTCTTGCGCCGCTTGCGTGCGCAGGCACCTTCGCGCGGGCGCAGGCGAATGACTACGGCTTTTGGGACATTGAGAGCGGCAACCCCGACCCGTTCCTGAAAATTGAACAGTGGGGTCTGATCAATACGACGACGTGGAATGCCAGCGACACGATCACGCTGAAGAACATTGCCAGCTACCAGCAGTTCAGCCAGTCGCAGAGCCTCTACATCGGCAACGACAACTATAACTTCCCGGCGAGCCCCAACCCGACATGGACCGGTCTGCCATTCACATGGGTAGGTCTCAATCCGGCCGCTGGCCTCAAGAACGTCGAACAGCAGACGTTCACCGAGGAATTCCAAATCCAGGGGCGCACGGCGGATGGCCGGCTCGATTACGTGCTGGGCGGCTATTATGAGAAGGCGAGCCCGTTGAGCCCGTTCCAGGGCTCATATTCGCCGATCACATTCGTCAATGCGGCTCCTCCGCCCGCCGGCGTTCCGCTTCCACCGGGATCGTTGCTCCCGTTCCTGGCGACGCTGAGCTGTACTGACATCGCGACACTGCAGTGCCGACCGATCAACACCTTTGGTTCGCCCCAAATACCCAGCTTGCTGCAGAACTCGCTCACGCGGTACTGGTATGAGAACATTGGCTTCTTCGCGCAGGGCACCTATGATATCACAGAGCAACTCGCGCTGACCGGCGGCCTTCGCTACACGATCGACAAGACCAAGGCGCAAGGCGGCACGCGACAGTTGTTCTTCTTTGCCCCCGGCCAATACAACGCGGTGTGCGCGGCCAATAACGCGATCCCCGCCGCAAGCGGTGAAGCTTGCGTCAACGCGGTGCCGACCAGCACCGCCAAGCAGAAGAGCGAGAAGCCGACCTGGCTGATCAACCTCGACTACAAGCCGACGGACGATATCCTGCTCTACGGCAAGTACGCGCGCGGCTATCGCCAGGGCAACATCAATGCCTCCAACACGGTTCCACAGGGCTGGGGTCCGGAAAAGGTCGACTCGTTTGAACTTGGCGCCAAGTTCTCCTTCCGCGGCGAATTCAGCGGCTATTTCAATGCTGCTGCGTTCTACAACGACTTCAGTGACCAGCAGCTCGCCGCTTCGCTGATCCCAGGCCCGGGATCGACTTCTTCACCGGCGCAGGCGATTGTTAATGCCGGTAAATCGCGGATTTCAGGGTTGGAGATCGACACCCAGCTGCATTATTCGCTGTTTAGCCTCGCGATTGGCTATACCTACCTCGATACAAAGCTGAAGTCTTTCACGCCGGTCAACTTCCCGGGATATCTGCCGGCGACGCCCAACGCTGATGTTGGCGGGCCGCTCCCACTTTCGCCTAAGCACAAGCTGTCGATCAGCCCGTCGATCGATATCCCTGTTGATGAAAGCCTTGGGTCCATCACGATTGGCGCAAGCTACTTGTACACTTCGTCGCAGGTGACCGCGGCCGCTGCGGTGACGCCGTTCGGTACGGTGCCTTCATATGAACTCGTTGACCTCAACCTGAACTGGAATTCGGTGGGCGGCGCTCCGGTCGACCTGGCGCTGTTCGCCACCAACATCTTCAACGAGAAGTACTACACCTTCCTCGGAGGTGGCTGGCAGTCCACTGGCGTCGAATACGGCACGGTCGGGCAACCCAAGATGTACGGCGCCCGCCTGCGCTTCCGCTTTGGCGGCGAAGCCGACTAATATTCCTGAAGCAACTGACCGGCCTCTCCCTTCGTGGGGAGGCCGGTTTTCTTTGTCCGGGCCTCTCCTGAATCAGCCCTGCAGCACGGCGTCGATGTCTGCGGCCGAGTGCCTTTCCTTCGCATAGCCTTCGCCATCGCGATTGACGCGGATGCCGCGCTTTATGCCCTCGCGCTGTTCCAGTTCACGGCACCAGCGGTCGATGTTCCCGTAACTTGCCACATCAAGGAATTCGCCGCCGCCTTCATAGGCTTCACCGCGGTGGAAATAGCCCAGCCAGCCATAGATCGCGATGTCGGCGATAGTGAACTCATCACCGGAGAAAAAGCGCGCCTCGCCCAGCCTTCGGTCAGCGACGTCGAAGATACGCTTGGTTTCCATGGCAAAGCGGTTGATCGCATACTCGATTTTTTCAGGCGCATAGGCGAAGAAGTGACCAAACCCGCCGCCGATCATCGGCGCGGTCGACATCTGCCACATCAGCCAGGATAGGCACTCGGCGCGGGCCTTGGGATCCTTGGGGATGAAGGCATCGAATTTCTCTGCAAGGTGCAGCAGGATCGCGCCGGATTCAAACACGCGGATCGGCTCTGGGCCGGAGCGGTCGAGCAGGGCGGGAATCTTTGAATTTGGGTTGATCGAGACGAACCCGCTGGAAAACTGGTCGCCCTCCATGATCTGGATGAGCCAGGCGTCGTACTCTGCTCCGGAATGCCCGGCCGCGAGCAGTTCCTCGAACATGATCGTCACTTTTTGCCCGTTGGGCGTTCCCAGCGAATAGAGCTGGAAGGGGTGAGCGCCGACGGGCAGTTCCTTCTCGTGTGTTGCTCCGGCGATGGGGCGGTTCAGGGTTGCGAAGCGGCCGCCGCTGGGTTTGTCCCACTTCCACACGCGCGGCGGTACGTATTTGAATCCGAACATCGGCTGGCTTCTCCGGGTTTTGCCTGGTTCCCAAAGATGTGCGTGGGCGTTTCCCAGCGCAAGAGGGAGGCGCCTACCCCCTGGACGCCTCACCTCTGCCCGGCAGTCTGATGCATCAGAGGCCAAGCGCCCCCTTTATGTCCGCCCAGGAAACCAGCTTGAAGTTCTGCGCGTTCGGCGCGTTCATGCCGTCCTGTGCGACAAACAGGCCCTGTGGGTAGCCGGGGCCAAAGTCGCCTGTGACGAGCTCAATCCCATCGGTTTCTTCCGTCGAGCCGAACTTGCCCGCCGAGATGCGGAAGCGGCCTGCAGGCTCGATGCCGGGAAGGCGGAACAGCGCGTAGGCATTGTCCCCCTGGCTGGATGCAACAAGGAAGCCGCCCGTCGAACCTTCCGTGACAAGGGCGAGCCCTTCGACGTCAGCGACAAGGTGCTTGCCATCGGCCTTGGCGACCAGTTCGCCGCTGGTTGAACCAGGGGCGAAGCGCCAGATGCCCACGTCTTCTTCACCGACGAAAAGTGTGCCGTCACGCGGATCGACGACGCACCCTTCGGTCTGGGTCGCAAGCTTCAGGGTGCGGACTATCCTGCCAGCGGGCGCTGCGCCCGAAAGGTCGAGCGCGATTTCCTCCACCTTGCCGTCCTTCAGCACGGAGAAGGCGTGGAGCCCATCGGGAGCGCGCCACAGGCAGACGCCATAGGCCTCGCCCGCGCCGCCCGCGACCGTGCCAAGCGGAACAAGGCGGGCAGCCGCCGTATCCAGCCGGTAGAGGCGCAGTTTGGCCGCAGCACGATCGTTGCGGTCGCTGGCGACCACGATCACACCAGCATCGCCCATGTCCGCCAGATCGACATTGTTGAGCAGACCGGCGGGATCAAAAAAGCGCGACTTGCCGTCCAGTCCGTAGACGTGGAGCCCGGCTTTCTTGTCGGTGCCAATGATCAGGCTGGCTGCCGGGTTGGCAGGATTACGCCAGATGGCCGGATCGTCTGCGGCATCGGCAGCGGCGGTTCCGACCGGTTCCGTCTCTCCCGCCGCGGTCACTGCTACGGCGGGGAGGGAGGCGACGGGCGGGGTGGTGGTGGCGCCGCAACCGCCCAGCGCCGTCAGCGCGATGATAAACGGCGCGCGCATCAGAACGCATACCTTGCGATGATCTGGAACACCGGACCGGCCTTTTCGGATTCGAGTTCATACTCGTCGAAATTGCGTTCGATCTGATCCGCTATGTTGTCGAACTTGTTGAACTCTTCCTTCTTCTTGGCGTTCAGCAGGTTCGAACCGACGGCGCGCAGAGTGAAGCTGTCGCCGAAACGCTTCTCGACGAAAATTTCGAGATCGGCGCCATAGGTGGTGGTTATTTCCTCGGCCACCATGCGGTCAAACGCCTTGCCCTGCTTGCGGTAGGTGGCGCCAAAAGCTGCCCCCCAGTCGCGCAAGTTCTGGATGAAGCCGAAGTTATAGACATATTTCGACTGGCCGTTGAACCGGCGTGTACCCATGAAATCCTTCACCGAACTGTCGAGGAACGACAGGTTGCCGAAAATGCCGGTGTCGGGCAGGCCCACGAAAGAGAGGCTGGTCGACATGTCGAACTCGATACCCCAGACCTCGCCGCTGCCGATGTTCTGCGGCTGCAGGATCGGCTCGTCGTTGCTGCCCAAATCGCCAGTTGTGGTGAGTTCGATCAGGTCTGACACGTCACGGTAGAAGACGTTTACGCCGATCACACCGGTGTTGCCGATGCGGTGCTCATAGCCAAGATCGACACCCCAGGCCGATTCCGGCTTGAGCAGGGGATTGCCGAGACGGTCGTGATCGCCCTCTTCCTCCTCAAGCAGCGCGGGTGAGATATAGTCGAAGCGCGGACGGCGCAGCGTGCGGGCGCCCGAAAGGGTGATGCGGCCTTCGCCCAGATCGACCTTCACGGATGCCGAGGGAAGCAGGTAGTCGTACTTCAGCCTGGTTTCCGCAAATTCAGGATCCACGGTCTGGTCATTGATCGTGACGTCCGTGTTTTCCCAGCGGAGGCCAGCTTCATACTTGATGATGCCCGACTTTCCTTCCACCAGCGCGAAGACGTCGCGGCGGTCCTCCTCGATCTTGTTCAGACCGCCCCCGACAGGTTCGAAGTCTTCGAAGGGCTGGGCAAAGACGGTGGGACGGTCAGCGAAAACGTTCCATTCGTGGACGTCCTCGGAAAGGGTCTCTTCCTGCTCCGCAAAGGTCAGGTTGGTCTTGCGGTCGCGGTTCTGGAAGAAGCCGCCGATCACGAAGTTCGTATCGGCATTGAGTGGGATTTCATGGTCGAGCTGGAAGCTCAGCTCGCGATCGGAAATGCTGCTCAGGGTGTTAACGCCTTCGAATTCGGGTTCGTCGTTATCGAAGTCAATCTCGAACTCGGTCTCGTCCTGGTCATCGTCGAACCGGGCGTACCCGCCCTTGATCGTCGTCTTGCCAAGCGACCAGACCTGCGATGCCTTCAGGGCAATGCTGTAGTTTTCCTGATCGATATTGTTGACGTTTTCATTGTCGGTCAGGAGGTTGCCCTCTGGAACGGCATTCACCGAGCCGCTTACCGCAGTCGTGTCATTGAATTCCCGTGAGCGTTCCGATTCTTTGCGATCAGTGCGGATATAGTTGCCCGCGATCTCGAAGGTCGTCACGCCGTTGTCGAAGTTCCACGCGGCGTTGGCTGCATAGTCTGTGCCGTCGCGGGTGTCCGTCTGGTCCTCGCGGTTGTCGAAGTCTTCGGTTTCGAAGTTCGGATTGTTCTCTGGCGAATCCGAAAAGCGGAGGCTTTGCTTCCTCTTGGGGTTGTAGCGCCCCTGGACGTTCGCGCCGAGAAGGACGCGGCCGGGCCCCAGTGCGCCGCCGTAGTATACGCCGCCGGTCGGCTTGACCTTGGTGTCGTCAAAGAACAGCCCGCCACCGCGAACATAGCCGCCGTCCATGGAGTAGCCATCGCGCAGGTTGATGTTGAGCGTGCCGGCCATTGCGTCAGCCGTGCGGCGTGCGGAGGATGAGCGGACGATCTCGACATTCTCGATCAATTCGGCCGGGATACGGTCAAGAAAAAACGAGCGGTCAGCATTCGTGCCCGGAACTTTCTCGCCGTTGATGAGGATCTGGGTGTAGCCGGGATCAAGGCCGCGCAGGCGTGCGCCGTCGCTTTCGATCACGTCGGAGAGGAATGTGACAGAGGGAACACGCTTTAGCGCATCACCGGCAGTCAGCGGCTCGAAGCGCTGGAAATAGTCCTCGCCATAGACGAGCACCGGTTCGATCTCTTCGTTGCGGTTGCGAAAACCGATGTCGGCCTGCACCACGATCTCGCGGCTGGAGCGGGCCTGTGCATCCTCGGCGGATTCGGCGGCTGCTTCATCCTCCGCAGCAGCTCCTTCTGCCGCATATGCGTTGGTTGCAATGGCAAATGACAGCGCGAAAAGGCTGGCAGCGGCAGTGATTTTTGGAAGTTTCATTTTTGGACCCCCCTGTTGATGTTGGAGGGGCGCCTAGGGTGCCAATATTACAGCCCGTCTCAATTGGTTGCAGATTTGCGACAGTTTCTCATTTTTTCATCGGCGCTGATCGCTGGATGGCCGCGCAGGAAAGCAGGACGATCGGTCAAGCGGGCTTGATTGACGTCGGGGCAATTAGGCGGTGCAATGCCGCCGAGAAAAATTTTCCGGGAGATTGCAGATGGCAGAAACCAGAAGCCTGGCCGAACGGATACAAGAGGCGATCGGCGAAAAGGGCGTGCAGGTCGTGCGCGGCCAGTATCACAAGTTCATGCTCATCCCGATCATGGAGCATCACGCGAAATTCTTCGATGCGGGGCCGGTGTGCATCGCGGTGGAGGCAAGGGCGCTGGGCGGCAGCAAGGACAAGATGGTGCGCGGACCCAGCATCCACATATTCAGCGCCGACCGGCAGAAGGAGTTCCTGCGCTTCGACCTGTTCGGCGGGGAACTGCACTATCACTATATCCACGACGGCCCGCAGCATAACACCGTTTGGGGTTATGATTCGGATGCCAACGGCCCGATGCTGGAATGGGTGATCCGCAGCCTGAAGGAGCGGCTACCGGCCATGCTGCGCCGCTCAGGGGAAGCGGAACTCGCCGCGCGGATTGAAAATGAGGGCTGGAACAGCACGGTGCTGCCGAAGGTGGAGCAGGCTGCGCGCGATGCTGACCGTGAAACCGAGGATGAGCTTGATCGCGCTCGTGAAGGCATTGAATGGATGCTCAAGTGGAAAGAAAAGCATCCGGAATTCAATACAGTGGACTATTGAATTGAGAGAACGCGGGAAGGGCGTATATTCAGGCTAGGCTGGCTTTCCCAGCCGTTTCAACCATTCTCGCGCCTGCTTGGGCTCACCGGGCGCTGTGGATGGCACGGGCCCGCGCGAGTCCTCGAATTCCTGATGCAGCGGGAATGGCTCCATTCCCAGATCGCGGCGCATTTCGTCAATTTCCTGCCCCATGTCGCAAAGTTCCTCGACAATGGGCGCCCACTTCGCGACAGCGTGGCGATCAGGGTTGTGGCCAAAGAGACCCCATGATCCCGCCGCCGCCTTCTGCAGGGCACTGACCAGCGCATCCAGATATTCCGCCTCCATCTGGGCGCGACGGATATCCAGACGTTCCAGGCGGTCTGCTTTGGCCACAGCCTCCCCTCAGTCCAGCTTCATCACCCAGCCATGTGGATCGGGCGCCGTTCCGCGCTGGATCGATACGAGGCGGTCCTTCAGCTTCTGGGTGAGCTGGCCGGGGCCGCCGCTACCGATGGTGAAGTCCTCGTTATGTCCAGCGACGCGGCCGACCGGCGTCACCACCGCAGCCGTGCCGCAGGCAAAGCATTCGACAAGGCGGCCAGAGGCGGAATCGTCGCGCCATTGGTCGATCGAATAGCGTTCCTCACGCACGGTCAGTCCTTCGTCGCGGGCAAGCGCGAGCAGGCTGGCCCGGGTGATACCGGGCAGGATCGTGCCGGTCAGCGCCGGCGTGACGAGCGTGCCGTCATCGAACACGAAGTACAGGTTCATGCCGCCCAGTTCCTCGACCCAGCGGTGCTCAGCCGCGTCAAGGAAGACGACCTGATCGTGGCCACGTGCGATAGCCTCTGCCTGCGGGACAAGGCTGGCGGCATAGTTGCCGCCGCACTTTGCTGCTCCAGTGCCGCCGGGCGCGGCGCGCGTGTAGTCGCTGACCCAGATGGATACGGCCGGTGCGCCTGACTTGAAATAGTTGCCGGCGGGGCTGGCGATGACGAGGAACTTGTACTGCTTGGCCGGACGCACGCCCAGGAACGCCTCGGTGGCGATCATGAATGGCCGCAGGTAGAGTGAGCCGCCGTCGACCGTGGGGAACCAGTCGCGATCGGCGGCAACAAGCTGCTTCACGGCTTCGACGAAGATGTCTTCCGGAAGCGTCGGCATGGCAAGGCGACGTGCCGATTCATTGAAGCGCTCGGCATTGGCGTGCGGACGAAACAGCGCAATGCTGCCGTCAGCCTGGCGATAGGCCTTCAGGCCCTCGAAGATTTCCTGAGCGTAGTGCAGCACTGCCGCCGCCGGATCGAGCGGGATCGGCTGGCGAGGGCCAACGGTTGCGTCATGCCAGCCGCGGCCTTCCGTCCAATCGATGGATACCATGTGGTCAGAGAAATTCGTTCCGAAACCGGGGTTTGCAAGTACATCCTTGCGCACATCCGCGGGCACAGGCGCAGGATGCGGCAAACGGGCAAAAGTCAGGGTCGGTTCGGCGACAGTCGCCATGGACAGGGGCTCCTCGGCTTAACACAAAAGCCGATGAACGAATCTTACGTCAAAGGCAATTGAAGGGTAATAAATGAAAAGGGTGTTTCTGGGCACCCGGATAGGGCGAAACTGCTTCGGAGAAAAGAGGGAAGCGGGCCAGAACGCAAACGCCAGATATGAGAAAGGCCGCCCCGGCTATGCCGGAAGCGGCCTTTCACATGGTCAGCGGCCGGGAAGTGCCGCCCACGAAGCCTCTATCGCTTAAGAAGAATGCTCAGCGATAATGCTCCGGGCTGCGAATTGCCGACCTCTCTGCTGAACCATGAGACATCGGATCACCTCCTTTCGCGCTGTTAGAGCCCATTTCGCCACTTTTCAGCGGCTGGACCGTGTCGGCGCCGTGCGACCCGGCCTTGTGACAATTTGTGCTTCAAACTGCATTTTATCACAAGACTTGCATTGTTTATTTTTCACGTCAGAATTGGGGCTTCGCGCCGCGGTTTCCGGTGACGAAATTCCTAGCGACAATCCTCAATTACGCGGCTCACCTCGGGCCAGCTTGGCACGTAGAGTGTCGGTAGGCCGGAAGTTTCCACAGCGAATCGACCGCGGCTGAAAGCCATTGCATCAAGAAAATTGTCGGTTGCTGGAAAAGCCACGGATATGGCGGCGGGCGGCCCCGAAGCCGGCGTGCCGGTCAACTGCCGTGCGATGTCGGAAGCCATGATGGTCATGGGCACCGGGCCCTGGGCGGCACCCTGGCGAAACAGGGTCACGACCTTCGCGCTCGGATCGCACGAAAGCACCAGCGCGCCACCTGCGAAGCGCGCCACCGAACGGCCCGCCTCCATGCTCCAGGTCCAGTCTCCGGGCGTAGCCGGGTTGTCCCGCCAGTCGCTTGGTGCCGGCCGGGTTATTGGCCGCGTCGGTGTTGCTGGCGGCGATGCTGCCGGAGCCGGCGGCGGTGGAGGCGGCACCGCCGTGCACGAAGCCAGCAACGCGGCGCCCGCAAGCGCCAGAATCTTCAGAGAATGATGATTTGCCCGCATTTACCTCCTATGCGAGGAGGCGACGCAATGCTCAACCCCTTCCGGCACCATGAACAACCCTGATAAGAAACGCCCCGCCGCCAAGATTCGTGCCGACCAATTGCTCGTCATGCGTGAGCTGGTGGAGAGCCGCGCGCGTGCGCAGGCGCTGATTCTCGCCGGCCTGGTATTTTCCGGGGAGGCCCGGATCACCAAGGCAGGGCAGGCTCTCCCTGAGCATGCGCCGCTGGAAGTTCGCGGGCGGGATCACCCGTGGGTTTCGCGCGGCGGAATCAAGCTGGCCCATGCACTGGAGCATTTCGGGCTCGATTCCGAAGGCGCCATTGCCATGGACATTGGCAGTTCGACCGGTGGCTTTACCGACGTGCTGCTGACCAACGGCGCACAGAGGGTCTTTGCCGTCGATTCCGGCACGAACCAGCTTGCGTGGAAACTTCGGCAGGATCCGCGGGTAACGGTGCTGGAACAGACCAGTGCCCGTATCCTCACGCCGGAGATGATCGACGCTCCGTGCAATTGGGTGGTCTGCGATGCCAGTTTTATCGGGCTTTCGAAGGTACTTGCGGTTCCCCTCCAGCTTGCGTCGGAAAAGTGCCAGCTCGTCGCGCTGATCAAGCCACAGTTCGAAGTCGGCAAGGGCGAAGTGGGGAAGGGTGGTGTCGTCCGGGAAACTGCGCTGCATGCCAGAGTTTGCGACGAGGTACGCGACTGGCTGCAAAACGAGGGTTGGACGGTGCAGGGAATTGCCGAAAGTCCGATCACCGGGCCGGAAGGAAATGTCGAATTTCTCATATCGGCACAAAGGGGATAGCGTCGGCTACATTGCCACATCGCCCCTTCCTCTGCACAAACCACAAAAGATTTCGGCCAAATGGCCTTAGTGATTCGGGGGAACGCGCCAGATGAGTGAGCTTGCCCATAGTTCTCAGCTTCGCGCCGCGCAGTGGCGGTGGGCGCTGTTCCTTGTGCCGCTGGTCGTTGTGCTTGGTTTTGTATCAGGACAACTGGCGGGCAGCGCGCCGAACAGCCCGTGGCTCGACAGCCTCAGGAAACCCGCGTTCTATCCGCCCACGATCGCTTTTCCAGTCGCCTGGACCATCCTCTATGCCTTGATGGGACTGGCTCTCGCGGTCGTGGTTGCGGCGCGGGGGGCTAGGGGGCGGGGCGTGGCAATTGCCGCCTTCATAGTGCAGTTACTGCTCAATCTGGCGTGGAGCCCGCTGTTCTTCGGCGCTCACCAGATCACCCTGTCGCTGGGGCTGATCCTGGTGCTTGACCTTGCGGTGTTGCTGACGATCCTGCTGTTTGCGCGGGTTCGGGGTTTGGCCGCCTGGCTGATGGTGCCCTATTTCGCTTGGCTGCTGTTTGCCACCTACCTCAATTATGAGTTCCACATGCTCAATCCCGGGGCTGATGGGCGTGAGGTTTCCGGCGCTGTCACGCGGATAGAGCTTTAGCCCTTGCCAGCCACGCGCCTCTTGCCCATCTAGCCGCCATGCAGAGCGAAAATCCCCTGATCGCAGACCTTGCCAAGCTGGTGAACAGCGCGGCCGGAACCTTTGCCGGTGTAACGCGTGAGGCGCGCGATTCCGCCCGTGAGCGGTTTCGTGAAGCCTTGGGCGGCATGGACTTTGTCAGCCGCGAAGAGTTCGACGCAGTCAAGGCAATGGCCGCGAAGGCTCGCGAAGAGGCCGAAGCGCTCAAGGCGCGCATTGATGCGCTTGAGGCTCAGATTGCCGCGAAGGGTTCGAAGAAGGGCTGAGCCGGCTCGCAAATCTCCCTGTTGCTAAGCGATGGGGAGGAACTTGAGTATTCCCGTTTCCCCCGCCACACCGCGCGCATGCATATCCGCGCTTCCGCCATTGTCTGCGCTACACGCCCCCACGGCGAAACCGCTGTCATAGCGCGGTTGCTAACGCAGGATGAGGGCATGGTCGCAGCCTATGTCGCAGGTGGAAGGGGACGGCATTTGCGGCCAGTGCTGGTGCCCGGAAATGTCGTCTCTGCCGAACTGCGGTCCCGGTCCGACACCCAGCTTCCCTTCGCCTCGGTGGAACTGCAGACCAGCCGCGGGCAATGGATGGGTGAGCCGCTGGCAGCACTGGCGATCCAGTGGGCAACAGCACTGACTGCCACGACTTTGCCAGAACGGCAGGCCTATCCGCTGCTTTACGATGCGCTGGCGGCGCTGCTGGACGCCATCTGCCTCGCCCCTTCGGCAAGGGGCTGGACCCCAGCGTTGCTCTCTTACGAACTGCTTCTGCTGCGCGAACTTGGCTACGGTGAGGATGCAGACCGCCTTGAACCGGGCGATTGGACCGCCACGATGACATCTTTCGACAGGATCGGCACCCAGCTTGAGCGGTACCTGCTTGCCGAACGGCGCGGCAATGTTATGGCGGCGCGCGCCATGCTGCGGGAGCGGCTGGGCAAGATCGGCGAATAGAGGGAAGCGCATGCGGATCGCGGTTTTTGCAGGTGACGGTATCGGCCCGGAAGTGACGGGCGAAGCAGTGCGCGTTCTGAAGGCACTGAACCTGCCCGATCTGGAACTGGTCGAAGGCGACGTCGGCGGCGCGGCCTATCGCAAGCACGGCCATCCCCTGCCCGAAGCGACTCTCGACATTGCTCGCTCGTGCGGAGCCGTGCTGTTCGGTGCGGTCGGCGATTTCTCGCTCGACAATCTTGAGCGCCACCTGCGTCCGGAACAGGCGATCCTTGGCCTGCGCAAGGAACTGGGCCTGTTCGCCAACCTGCGCCCGGCCACGGTGTTCAAGGGTCTTGAGCATCTGACCACCCTCCGTCCCGAAGTGGCGGCCTCAATCGACCTCCTCATCCTGCGCGAACTGAACGGCGACGTCTATTTTGGCGAAAAGGGCATGCGTACGACCGCTGATGGCCGCCGCGAAGGCTATGACATAATGTCCTATGCCGAGGACGAAGTGCGCCGCATCGCCCATGTCGCTTTCCGCGCGGCGCAGGGTCGAAAGGGCAAGCTCTGCTCGGTCGACAAGGCCAATGTTCTTGAAACCTCGCAGCTGTGGCGCGACGTGGTGATCGAGGTGTCGAAGGAATACCCCGACGTCGAACTCAGCCACATGTATGTCGATAATGCCGCCATGCAGCTGGTGAAGAACCCCGGCCAGTTCGACGTGATCGTCACCGGCAACCTGTTCGGCGACATTCTTTCCGATCAGGCAAGCATGTGCGTCGGCTCGATAGGCCTGCTGGCCTCCGCTTCGCTGTCCGAAGGCACGATGGGCCTCTACGAGCCGATCCACGGTTCCGCGCCTGACATCGCCGGCAAGGGGCTGGCAAACCCGATGGCGACGATCCTTTCCGCTGCCATGCTGCTGCGCCACAGCTTCGGGCTTGAGGCGGAAGCGAAACGCATCGAAGCCGCGGTGGCCAAGGCTCTGGCCGATGGTTTCCTCGGCGGCGACCTTGGCGGCACCCATGGCACTACAGCCATCGGCGATGCCGTGATCGAGCGCCTGTAATCCACGCCATGACGCTTCGCTTGGCGGTTGTCCTGCCCACCTATAACGAGCGTGGGAACCTGCGCTCTCTGATCCAGCGGCTTGAGGCTGCGCTGGGCGGTATCGGCTGGGAAGCAATCTTCGTCGACGACAACAGCCCCGACGGCACTTCGGACGAGGCGCGCGCGGTGGCGATAGCAGACCCGCGCGTCCGGGTGATCCAGCGGATCGGCAGGCGGGGGCTGGCCTCTGCCGCGATAGAGGGCATGTGCGCCACTGCCGCGCCAGTGGTTGCGGTGATGGACGCCGATCACCAGCAGGATCCGGCCCTGTGGCCGGGCATGCTGAAGGCGGTAGAGAGCGGGGAATACGACCTCGCCTATGCTTCGCGCTTTTGCGCGGGGGCTAGCACCGATGCCTGGGGACGGCCTGACCGGGTCAAGGCATCGGGCTTCGCCAATCGCCTTGCGAACAAGGTGACAGGTGTTGACCTGACCGATCCCATGAGCGGCTATTTCATGCTGCGCACCGAGACTTTGCGCGCCCACGCCCACAGGCTTTCCGGCGTGGGTTTCAAGATCCTGCTGGATATTCTCGCCACGGTGGACCGTCCGCTGCGCGTCAAGGAATTCCCGCTGGACTTCGCCGCGCGGGCAGAGGGGGAGAGCAAGCTGGACCAGACCGTCGTGTTTGAATTCCTTGTCGGCCTTTACGACAAGTGGCTGGGCCGCTTCATTCCCACCCGTTTCGCCCTGTTCGGCACGGTCGGTGCGATGGGCGTTTTCGTCCAGCTGGGCGTGCTGTGGATCATGCTCCACCTGATTTTCGCCGAGCGCTTTGTCTATGGCAACTGGTCGGAAAGCACTACCTTCAACGTCGCCAACACGGTGGCGGCTGTGGCGGCCATGACCTTCAACTTCGTGCTCAACAATGAACTGACCTATTCCGACAAGCGGCTTCGCGGGTTCGGCCCGTTGCTGCGGGGCTGGGCCAAGTTTGCGGTGACCTGTTCACTGGGTCTGCTGACCAATGTTGGCTCTGCCGCTGTGCTTAAGGACATGGGATTTCACGCCGTGGTCGCGGTGCTGGTGGGTATCGTGCTGGGTTCGGTGTGGAACTTCGCCCTGTCATCCCGCTTCGTGTGGGGGCGGTACTAGGCGTTTTTCCCTTCTCACTCTGGGAGAAGGATAGCGCAGCTTACTCCGCAGGAGTTAGCGCAGCTTGGATGAGGGGAACGTGGCCCCACGTCGTGAGCACTTGCCCTCACCCAACGCCGGCTAGGCCCTGCGGGCCAAGCCGGCGTATTACTCTCCCGTGGGAGAGGGTTTGGTCCTGAATGTCGGGGTGTCCGGACAGGCGGCTAACGGGCTCAGAAAGTACGATAACTGCCATTTGTTCATGGCCGCGTTCTTGCCGAATTAGACCCATTCCGCATATTCCCGCTGGGGGATCCGGGCTGTGTAGACCGCAACACCTTCGGAAAGGCCTGGACGAGGAATGCTATGAACACCTCAGCGATCAACATCAATCCGGGCCATCTCCGGGAGATCGGGGTCGCCTTGGACGGAAGTCTAGTTGCGCTCGGTTCGATGGATTATCCCGAGGATGTAACGGGGCATTTTCCCTGCCCAGACGCCGAATTCGTTCGAATTTCGCGAGTAGATGGCTTGAGGATTGTTCGTTGCCGTGCATTCCGGGAAACCTCCGGTTTTCTGTGCGCCGAGGAGTATGGCCCAGAACTCCACGTACCCGCTTCGCTAGCTGCCATCGTTGAACGAGCACTTCGATTGGGTGCTAAACAGGCAGTACAAGCGTCCCTGAACTATCAGGATGGCGAGCTGCGTAGTTCCACAAGCCGGGTCAAGACGCTCCACCAGCCTCTTTCATGTTGGACCTTGAACCTTGATGAGGTGGGCGGAGGCGTAAACGTCGTTCTTTCAGCACGTTTGCATGGCTCAGTCATTCCAGAATGGTCCACTAGTACAGCGAATTACTGGCCAGCAGAGCTTGATCTGAGCCTCAAGGTTGAGTTTCGCATTGATCCCATTACGCGGGTAGCATGTTTCGGTGCCCATGTTCCGACACTTGAAAAGGAGCCTGCAACTCCTGCGTCGGTTCCGATGGTAAGAAGCTTAGCTTCTCTCGATGTCGCAGATGCTCCTGTCGGAACATTCGCTCAGTTCGCGATGGGCGGCACGCGATGGTATAGCCTCTATGAGGGCGAAGCCTCACGTTATTTGTCGATAACGGAACATGCGCCGCCGACGCGCACTCCAATCGGCCTCTTGAACGACAACGGCAGTTATCGTTGGCCCCGAATTTCCATACATGGCATCGATATGAGGGCGGTTGCCTCCATGCTGCGCCAGTCCAACAACTTTCGATCATCGGTAACGAGCAGCACCGTTGGCGAGGCTTATCGAAGCTTCGGCTCCGACGGCTCTGAGACCTACTTCATCGCTGATCTGGCGTTAGACTTCAGGCTCGACACTGAAGGCTTGCATATACGGATAAATGGCAAGACTCAACGTGAGGCAATAGCCTTAGACTTACTGTTGATATGGGAAACTCTTATTTTGAGGTTTCCGTATTACACACGGTTTATCAAGGCGTTGGTTCTGGAGTCTAGAAACTAGAGAGTTTTCGCATTTCACCCATCGCGAGGTCGGCAGATCGGCTGAACGTATGGCCGGGTTTGAGGGCGCCTGACTGAGTTCCGTTATGTCCAATTTGTCGGTGCGAGCAGACTTTCAGTACCCACTATC
>JBEVKC010000127.1:0-5206 GCA_040509895.1 Novosphingobium sp.
AGGCAGTAATTGACCACGCAGCTCTCAAGGCTGCTGGCCTGGCGCGCGGCGGCAAGAACGGCGTCCGGCTGCTCGGCAAGGGCGAATTCAACGCGAAGGCCAAGTTCCTCGTCGCTGGCGTCACCAAGGGTGCGCGCGAGGCGATCGAGAAGGCCGGAGGGTCGGTCGAAGTGCCCGCCGCCAAGGCTGCTGCGGCAGAATAATCGGGAATAGGTTCGGGCGGGGTTCTTGCATCCCTGCCCGAGCACTATATGGGCTTCTTCCGAAAATAGCGGGGGAGCGCGGTTCTGACACCGCTGCCCGAACAAGGCTTACCCATCCATGGCTTCACGTTCCGACCAGGTTGCGAGCAATTTCAGTCTCGCCAATTTTTCCAAGGCTAGCGAACTCAAGAAGCGCATTTGGTTCACCATTGGCGCGCTGATCGTCTTCCGTTTTCTTAGCTTTGTGCCGCTGCCCGGCGTCAATCCGCTGATCCTTGAGTCACTATACGACCAGACCCGCGGCGGCATCCTCGATCTCTTCAACACTTTCTCGGGCGGCAGCCTAGAGCGCATGAGTCTCATCGCGCTCGGCGTCATGCCCTACATCACGGCGTCGATCGTCGTTCAGCTGGCAGCCTCGCTGCATCCGGCACTGGCCGCGCTGAAGAAGGAAGGTGAATCCGGCCGCAAGAAGCTGAACCAGTACACCCGCTATGGCGCAGTGCTGCTTACTGCGATCCAGGGCTGGTTCATTGCTGCCGGGCTTGAAGCCTATGGCGCCTCCAGCGGACTGCAGGCCGTAGTAAACCCCGGCTACATGTTCCGCGTCGGCGCTGTCATCAGCCTGATCGGCGGCACCATGTTCCTGCTGTGGCTGGGTGAGCAGATCACCTCGCGCGGTATCGGTAACGGCGTATCCCTGATCATCATGGCGGGCATTGTTGCCCAGATGCCGCAGTTCGTGGGCAACCTCTTTGAAGGCGGTCGCACCGGTGCGACCAATCCTTTCGAGATCGTTGCCCTGATCGCGCTTCTCGTGGTGATGGTACTGTTCATCTGCTTCATGGAACGAGCGCAGCGACGGCTTTTGATCCAGTATCCCAAGCGCGCCAGTCAACGCGGCATGATGCAGGCCGATCGCAGTCACCTGCCGCTGAAGCTGAACACCGCGGGCGTCATTCCGCCCATCTTCGCCAGTTCGCTGCTGCTGTTGCCGCTGACGATCAGCCAGTTTGCCGGTCAGTCGCTGTCACCTGACAGCACGATGGGCGGCGTGGTTGTCACGTTGAACCAGTACCTGCAGCACGGCCAGCCGGTGTACATGCTGCTCTATGCCATCGGCATCATCTTCTTCAGCTTCTTTTATACGGCCGTCGTCTTCAATCCTGAGGAAACGGCGGAAAACCTGAAGAAGAATGGCGGGTTCATTCCCGGCATCCGTCCGGGCAAGAACACTGCCACCTATCTGGACTATGTGCTGACGCGCATCACGGTTCTGGGCGCGGCCTACATCACCATCGTCTGCGTGGTTCCGGAATACTGGATGGCGCAGACCGGCATGGCGATGATGTTCATGGGGGGCACCAGCCTTCTCATCGTCGTCAACGTGACTGTCGATACCATCACCCAGATTCAGTCGCACCTGTTGGCACACCAGTACGGCGATCTGATCAAGAAGGCCAAGCTCAAGGGACGGCTGCGCTGATCTGCAGTCTCGCCAAGGGAGGTTTAAAGCGTGAATATCATCCTGCTGGGTCCGCCGGGAGCGGGTAAGGGCACCCAGGCACAGCGCCTTGTCGAACGTCATGGCATGCGCCAGCTTTCCACCGGCGACATGCTGCGCGCCGCTGTGAAGGCTGGTACGCCGGTCGGTCTCCAGGCCAAGGCTGTCATGGAGCGCGGAGAGCTTGTCTCAGACGAGATCGTCTCGGCCCTGATCGGCGAGGAACTGGACGTGATGGGGCCGGACGCCGGCGCCATCTTTGACGGCTATCCTCGCACCGCTGCCCAAGCGGAATCGCTTGATGGCATTCTTGCTGCGCGAAATCGTACGCTGGATCATGTGATCGAACTCGAGGTGAACGAGGACGCGCTGGTTGAGCGCATCACCGGACGCTTCACCTGTGCCAACTGCGGCAAGGGCTATCACGACAAGTTCGAGCAGCCCAAACAGCCCGGTGTCTGCGACAAGTGCGGCAGCACCGAATTCAAGCGTCGTCCGGACGACAATGAAGAAACTGTCCGTACCCGCATGGCAGAATATCGCGCCAAGACGGCTCCGATCCTGCCGATCTATGAGGCGCGGGGTGTCGTGTCGCGTGTGAACGGCATGGCTGAAATGGACGACGTGACTACGGCGATTGAAAGGATTCTCGCCAGCTGACAGGATAGTGGCGCGCTGGCGCCGCGCCCTACCTTGTGCCAAACCCTCCGCCGGGACAACGGGCGGAGGGTTTATGCGTTTCATGGGTATTATGCTGGGCGCAGCCCTGGTCCTTGCGGTACCGGCGGCAGGAGAAGTGACTGCGTCTTCCGATGCGGGCTTCGTCTCACGAAATGTCGTGGATGTGAAAGCTACGCCGCAGGAAGCCTGGAGTTCGCTGATTGCGCCGGGCGGTTGGTGGAACGGCCAGCACACCTATACCGGTAATGCTGCCAACCTTTCGATCGATGCGCGGGCAGGCGGCTGCTTTTGTGAGAATCTCCCTCGCGCGAAGAATGCACCTGCGAGCGAACCGGTCGGCAGCATTGAACACATGCGCGTCGTCTATGCAGAGCCCGGTAAGGTGCTGCGTTTGAGCGGAGGACTGGGCCCGCTCCAGTCCGAGGCGGTCAACGGAACCCTGACGATCAGACTGAAGCCTGGAGAGGGCGGGACAACTCGTATTGCTTGGGAATACGTTGTTGGCGGCTACATGCGGCACAAGCCGTCAGAGATTGCCCCGCTCGTCGATCAGGTAATGGGCGAGCAACTCGGCAGGTTGGCAGCTAGGTTGCAGCCAAGGAACTGACTGAAAGGGTGGGCTGAAGTGGGATCGGGGCCGTCCAATTTTGACGTCTGATTCCATTTGTTGTAGACGATGATCTTCGGGAGCTCACTCGCTGAAATGTTTCGGCGGGATGGGACGTTTATTCGCCGAGCGGCGTTGACAGGCAGAGCGAATCGCCCTAAGCGCCCCGTTCACTCGACAAAAACGGGTCAGTCCGGCGGGTAGTCACGTTGTGATCTCCGTCCGGACTTTTTGCCGTTTTTTCGTGTGAGAGCGTTGAGATAGAGGGTCGAAGACAAGCTTCCGTCCTCTGTGGAGCAGGAGAATTAAGTGGCTCGTATTGCCGGGGTGAACATCCCCACCAACAAGCGCGTGATCATCGCGCTTACCTATATCCATGGTATCGGCCCGACGACGGCCAAGAGGATCGCCGACAAGCTTGGCATCGATCACAGCCGCCGCGTGCAGGATCTGAGCGATCAGGACATCCTTCACATCCGTGAGGCGATCGACGCTGAGTATACTGTCGAAGGTGACCTTCGCCGCGAAACCGCAATGAACATCAAGCGCCTTATGGACCTGGCCTGCTATCGCGGCCTGCGTCACCGTAAGGGCCTGCCCGTTCGCGGCCAGCGCACCCACACCAATGCCCGCACCCGCAAGGGTAAGGCCAAGCCCATCGCCGGCAAGAAGAAGTAAGTCAGGGCGCTTTCGCTCGACTGACTTTATCTACCGTACCAGGACAGGATACGAACCATGGCTCGCGAACCCCAGCGCCTCAAGAGGCGGGAACGCAAGAACATCACCAGCGGCATTGCTCACGTCAACGCCAGCTTCAATAACACGATGATCACCATCACCGACGCCCAGGGCAACGCCATCAGCTGGTCGTCCGCAGGCATGATGGGCTTCAAGGGTTCGCGCAAGTCGACCCCTTATGCTGCCCAGGTTGCTGCTGACGATGCCGGCAAGAAGGCTGCCGAGCACGGCGTTCGCACGCTCGAAGTCGAGGTCAAGGGCCCCGGTTCAGGCCGCGAAAGCGCACTGCGCGCTCTGCAGGCGGTTGGTTTCACCATCACCTCGATCCGCGACGTTACGCCGATACCGCACAACGGTGTCCGCCCGTCGAAGCGCCGTCGCGTCTGATCGAGTTCGTGGCGGCGGATTTTCGCCGTCGCATTTCGGCCGGTCGTGACCCATCGGGAAACGGCCGGCTCGCCCGCCAGAACTAACCCTAGAGGAAGTCCATGACAGTCAACATCAAGAACTGGCAGGAACTGAAAAAGCCCAACAGCCTCGAAGTGAAGCCGGGCACCGACCCCAAGCGTCGCTCCACTTTCGTCGCTGAACCGCTCGAGCGCGGTTTCGGCCTGACCCTCGGCAACGCACTGCGCCGTGTCCTGCTCTCCTCACTTCAGGGCGCCGCGATCACCTCGATCAAGATCGAGAACGTGCTGCATGAGTTCTCGTCGCTTGCCGGCGTGCGTGAGGACGTGACTGACATCGTCCTCAACGTGAAGCAGATCGCACTGAAGATGCAGGGCGAAGGTCCGAAGCGCCTCCAGCTTTCGGCCACTGGTCCTGCCGAAGTCACCGCCGGTGACATCGCCGTGACCGGTGACATCGAGGTCATGAACAAGGACCTCGTGATCTGCCACCTCGACGAAGGTGCGACGCTCAACATGGAGCTGACCGCCGACACCGGTAAGGGCTATGTCCCCGCCGTGTCGAACCGTCCGGTCGATGCTCCCATCGGCCTGATCCCGGTTGACTCGCTCTATTCGCCGGTTCGCCAGGTTTCCTACAAGGTCGACAACGCTCGCATCGGTCAGGAACTGGACTTCGACAAGCTGAGCCTGACCGTCGAAACCGACGGTACGGTCGCTCCGGAAGATGCAGTGGCCTATGCGGCACGCATCCTGCAGGACCAGCTTTCGCTGTTCGTCCACTTCGAGGACATTGCCCCGATCGGCGCTTCGCCGATGATCGGTCTCGCTGCCGCTCCGGTGGAAGAGGGCGACACCAACCAGCTCAACCGTTACCTCCTCAAGAAGGTCGACGAACTGGAGCTGTCGGTGCGTTCGGCAAACTGCCTCAAGAACGACAACATCATCTACATCGGCGACCTGGTCCAGAAGACCGAGGCCGAGATGCTCCGCACGCCGAACTTCGGCCGCAAGTCGCTCAACGAAATCAAGGAAGTTCTTTCCTCGATGGGTCTGCGCCTTGGCA
>JBEVKC010000128.1:0-15308 GCA_040509895.1 Novosphingobium sp.
CTTGGCCAATGCTCTAAGCAGAGCCGCAAAGTCCCGGAAAAAGTCCCGGACCACCACCACGAAAGCAGCCTAATACATGATATTATGGAATAATTATCGGCAAGAGCCCCACCTTTGTAATCAGGGGGCCACGGGTTCGAATCCTGTAGCCGGCACCACTAGTCCTTACTCGGGCATCTCCACCACAGACACGATAGCCCCGCCTGAAACGGCGAAGCAGACTAGTTGCCATTGCAGCGCAAGTGCGGCGAATCGGCATCACTATTTTCCGGCTCTCACAACAAGCCTCTGACGCCCGCGAATCCGAAATAGTCGAAGACTCCACTATTTGCAGGGCTTTCCTGCAAAGAAGTCGGCATTCTGGCTCCAAGAATTTGATATTTGACTGACAATTGAAATGGAGTATTTTTTCCCAATACCCCGGACACGACCAAGGTCGGCCGGGCGGGCCGCTACGGTAATGAGTCACGTTACGAAGCAAGACAAGTAGGTGCACCGGAGATTTCAACCGGTGATCGTCAAATACAGGTCTGAAGTACGTAAACGGGAAGGTAGGGCACGATGACTGTCTATAAAAGTGGGGTCCGCTCGTCGAGAGAGCGGATGAGGGATTTTGCGTCGCGAACAACTGTTCCGGCAATCCTGATGATATTCATGGCCGGGATTTCCGCACCGGCACTGGCGCAAGACACCACTGAATCTGACGTCGACTTCGAAGTCTATGGCTTTGCGCAAGTCGATCTGATCGCGGATGTCGACGGGCGCATGAACCCGGACTGGAAGGATGCATTCCGTCCCTCGCGCATTGCCACGCCTGAAGGGCAGTTTGGCTCTGACGGGGAAACGTCATTTTCGGTCAAGCAATCCCGGCTTGGTGCAAAGGCCAGCGGCGAGGCTGGCGGCCGTACCTGGGAAGGCAAGTTCGAATTCGACATGTTCGGTGTCGGCTCCGATGCCGGCAAGACCGCAGTTCGCCTGCGGCACGCCTATGGCAGATGGGGACCGATCCTGGGCGGCCAGACCAACTCGCTGTTCATGGACGGCGACATCTTCCCGAACGTGATCGATTACTGGGGCCCCAACGGCATGGTGTTCCTGCGGACGCCTCAACTGCGTGTCACCTTTATCGAGGACGAGTCGATCACGGTCGCGGCAGCGCTCGAATATGCCGGGAACGACATCGATCCAGGAGGCATCCGGCTTATCGATGAAAGCATTTCCAGCAGTATCAAGGGGAAGAACGAGCTCCCCGATCTGACTGCGGCCGTCCGCTATGGCGGCGATTGGGGTCATGTCCGGCTGGGCGGCATTCTTCGCGACATTTCTTACGAGACACCGGGCGAGCCGAACAGCGCGCCCAAGGGCGATGAACTCGGCTGGGGCCTCAACGGCACCGGCTCGTTCAAGCTGGCGGACATGGCGACCTTCCGGGGCGGCATCGTCTACGGCGAAGGCATTGCCTCGTACATGAACGACGGCGGCATGGATCTTGCGCCTTCGGCATCTCTTGTCCCGCGTCCGATCGGGCCGGGGCAGCCGATCTTCCCGCCTCCGCCGCCATTTCTTGTGCTTGAAGCCCAGGCCGTGCCGCTGCTCGGTTTCTCGACCTACTTCGATCTCAACTGGAGCAAGCAGCTGACTTCGTCGGTGGGTTACAGCCAGGTCGAGGTCGATAACACCAACTTCCAGAACCCCGATACTTTCAAGCGCGCCCGATATGCGAGCGCCAACCTTCTGTGGTCGCCCATCCCGCGCGTGTTGACCGGTGGCGAGGTGCTCTGGGGCGACAGGAAGAACCTTGATGGCACCAAGGGCGAAGCGGTTCGCCTGCAGTTTTCATTCAAGGTCAGTTTTTCGAGCAAGGATTTGAAGATGTAACCAATTGGGGAGCTGGGAAATGAACATGGAAAACTTCAAATTCAATCGCCGTTCGATGATGGGCGGAGTGGGTATGGGCGCAGCCGCGCTCGCGTTCTCGGGGCCGGCCGTTGCCGCGCAGGCTGGCAGCAAGCCCGATGTGGCTGCCGCGGTGAATGCGGCGCACGGCAAGTCTCGCGGCGTGACCGAAGGCAAGAATGCGGACTACATCCCGGCACTTGCCAAGGTGAACTCGAACTTCTTCGGCGTTGCCGCAGTCGGACGCGACGGAAAGCCCGCCGTAGCCGGTGACTCGCAAGAACTCTTCTCCATCCAGTCGATTTCCAAGGTCTTCGTGGCGGCGCTCGTCATGCAGGAATCCGGGGACCAGAAGATCGTCGACAGCGTCGGCGTCGATGCCACCGGCCAGGTGTTCAACTCCATCAACGCGATCGAACAGTATCGCGGCAAGGAGATGAACCCCTTCGTCAATCCTGGCGCCATTGCGACGGTTGGCAATGTGAAGGGCAGTTCGCCAGACGAGGTCTGGAATAAGATCATCAGCATCCATTCCGACTTTGCCGGCCGCAAGCTGGAAGTGAACCAGGAAGTCTACAAGTCGGAAGGCGACACCAATCACCGCAACCGGGCCATCAGCGCGCTGATGTCTGCTTATGAGCGGTTTCCGATGGACCCTGCGGTCGCTGTCGACCTTTACACCCGGGCCTGCTCGATCAACGTGTCGGCGCGTGACCTTGGTGTCATGGCTGCAACGCTGGCTTTTGGCGGGCGCAATCCTGTAACCGGCAAGCAGGTGCTCGATCGCGCTCACGTACCCGGCCTACTTGCCATCATGGCTACAGCGGGAATGTACGACGACAGCGGACTGTGGCTGTTCAGGACCGGCCTTCCCGCCAAGAGCGGCGTTGGCGGTGGCCTTATCGCGGTTTCGCCCGGCAACTTTGGCATCGGCACTTTCTCGCCGCCGCTCGACGCCGCCGGTAACAGCGTGCGCGGGCAGAAGGCAATTACCGATGTCAGCAATGCGCTGAACGGCAATCCCTTCGCGCAATTCGGATGACCAAGCGCCTATCTGCCGGGCATTATGCCGCAGCAGTACTGTTTGCTGCCCTTGCTCCCGCGTCGCTGGCGGCGCGGGAGAAGGCTGAATGCCTGTTCAATGACTCGCACTTCCACCTGACCAACTATGTGCAGGAAGGAATTTCGGTCGAGGACTATTTGAAGATCATGGACGGCAAGGTCTGCCGTTCGACCCTGTTCGGCATCCCCCTCCAGCAGATGTGGGATTACAACAACACGGGCGACAGGGCGCCGACCTATTACCTGAACACCGACGCGCCGCTGTATTACTACAGCTTCACCGACGCCTACATCGCCCAGCAGTATCTGGCGATGAAGCCCGCTGTCCGCGCGCGTTTCGATCCCATGATAACGGGCTTCAATCCTTCGGACATGTACGCCGCCGACCACATCAGACGCGTGCTGCAAACCTATCCGGGGGTCTTCACCGGCATCGGCGAATTCTCGATCCACAAGGAGTTCGTGTCTCCCAAGGTGTCCGGAATCACCGCATCGCTGACCAGCAAGGCGCTGGACCGGCTGCTCGACTTCGCGGGCGAAGTGGGGCTGGTAGTCCTCCTGCACAATGATGCCGATGTTCCCTTTTCCAAGGGTGACAAGATACCGACGGAATGGCTCCAGATGCGCGACCTGCTGCATCGCCATCCGAACACGACGATCATCTGGGCACACACTGGCCTCGGCCGCGTTGTAAAGCCGTCGCAGCTCACCGGTTCGGACGGACCGGGTGGAAGGCCAGACGATCATCTGGACTTCCTTGAGACATTTCTTTCCGACCCGAAGATGCGGAACGTCTATTTCGACATCTCATGGGACGAGGTGGCGAAATACGCCGTCTCCAGTCCCCAGACCATCGAGCGGACGGCCCAGTTGCTTAATCGCTACCCCGACCGCTTCCTCTTCGGCACCGACAATGTCGCCCCGGCCAGTGCAGAGGCGCATTTCAAGGTTTTCGACATGTGGGCGCCGGTTTTCGCCAAGCTCACGCCAGAGGCAAGCCACGCAGTGCGCCTCGGCAACTACGAGCGGATATTCGATGAGGGGCGGCGGCGCGTTCGCGCGTGGGAAGCCGCAAATGTGAAAACGCAGACAGGAAAACGATAAGCATCATGTCCAAGTTTGCACAGTTCATGGGCCTGCTGCTGGCCAGCACCATTGCCATACCCGCACAAGCCCAGACCAAGGAAGCGGATCAGGCAAGGCTCGAACGCAAGCTTGATGAATTGCGCGCCATGCGTGAAGACATGCAGCGCCAGATGGGCACGCTGCAGCAACAGATGGGCGAGTTCGACAACCAGATCGACGCGGTTGAGGCTGAACTGAATGGCGGGAAGCCGACACCTCAAGGACAGGCAAGCCAGCCCGTCGCCGCCAATCCTGCTCCTTCCCCTGCTCCTGCTGTTCCATTGCCCCCCTCATTGGCAATCAGCGGCGATTCCGGCCTGTCCACGAGTACTCAGGTAGCCGATGCACAAGCCGCCGACGGGCAGGCCAAGGGCGGTTTCAGCGGCTTCATGGAACGCCAGCAGCGCGCGGGCAGATACGATCCCAATTTGGGCTTCATCGTCGCCGACGACGATGACGGCATGCTCGCCGTCAGCTTCACGACCTATGTCCGCTACCTCAACCAGAATGCGCTGGATGACACGTACACCGACAGTTTCGGCCGGGTTAAGTCCATCGATCTTCGCAACGAGGTCCAGCTCAACAAGGTAAGCCTGAACTTCAAGGGTTGGTTGTTTGACCCCAAGTTCCAATACCTGCTGTTCGCGTGGACGAACAACGCCAACCAGGGCGAAGGCGCGCAAGTCGTGCTCGCCGGTTTCCTTCGCTACAAATTTGCCGATTGGCTGACCCTCACCGGGGGCATCATGCCGCTGCCGACCACCCGCAGCACCAACTGGAGCTTCCCCAAGTGGCTCCGGCATGACAACCGGGTCATGGCCGATGAATTCTACCGCGGGTCATACACCAGCGGCTTTGACATATCCGGCAAGATCACCGACGGCCTCGAATATCGGGCAATGATCGGCAACAACCTGTCCACCCTTGGCGTGAGCTCAAGGCAGTTGGACAACAAGTTCGATACCTATTCCGGGGCGCTGTGGTGGATGCCCACAACCGGTGAATTCGGATCCAGCAATGGCTTCGGCGACTATGACTATCATGAGGAAGTCGCCACTTTCCTCGGTGGCTATTACACGCACAGCACAGAGACCGCCCAGGGCCAGCCATCGGCCGATGAATTCGAAAATTCGCAGATCAGGCTGACCGACGGCACCCTGCTTTTCAGCCCCGATCCGTTCAACACAGGTGGCAGGAATCAGATAGAAGAAGCCCGTTACCGCATGGCCAGCATCGATGCCGGCGTTAAGTACAAGGGCTTTTCGCTGGAAGGGCAGTGGTACTGGCGCTGGGTGGATAACTTCAAGACTATCGGCACCGTGCCGGTCGACAAGGTTTCCGACAACGGTTTCGTGGTCCAGGCTTCGGCCATGCCCATAAAGGACCTGCTGCAGGTCTATGGCACAGCGTCGAAAATGTGGGGCGCCAACGGCAATCCGTCGGAGTATTCACTTGGCGTGAACGTCTATCCGTTCAAGCGGCGGGAAATGCACGTCAACTTTCAGACGCTCAGGCTGAAGAACTCCCCTGTTGGCGGCTATCACCTGCCGGTCCCCGTTGGCGGAGACGGCTGGGTGTTCCTGACCGATTGGGTGGTGATGTTCTGACACCGCCGCGTCGCGGCCAAGCCTTTCGCATCTAAATTGGCAGACTTCGCGTTCTTTCGGGCGTGATGAAGCTTTGCGCCCTCGGTCGAGCTATGTTACATAGTGCTTATTCATATTACACTGTAACACATCATCCAGAAAACAGGAGCAGGATGAATGAGCAAGCTTGAGGTCAGGCCACTTGAAGAGGGTCTGTCGTTTGGCGCCCGGATAGCTGGCGTAACCCGCGAACTTCTCAATGACCCGGAGGTTCGGCAACAGATCAATCAGGTCTTCGAAGACCGCGGCGTGATCGTGTTTGAGGATATCGAGCCCACCGCAAAGATGCAGGTGCTGCTCAGCGAGGTTTTCGGCCCGCTGAAAGACCATCCGGTGAAAACCGTACCGCGGCTCGATCAGGATACGATGCCCGGCGTTATTACAATTGCCGCCGACCCCGATGCCTGCATCGTCGAGATCGATGGAGAGCGGCTCGTTACCTGGCAGCCCTGGCACTTTGACCATACCTACAACAACGAGCTTAACCGCGCGGGCGTGCTGCGGGCCGAAGTCATCGCCCCAGAAGGCGGCAAGACCGGCTTCACGGACGGCATCCAGATTTACAAGGATATGGACCCCAAGCTACGCGCCGAGGCGGAGAAGCTGAACCTGATCTACACGCTCGACATGCATTACGAGCGCCAGTTCTTTGGCCTTCCCAAGAACTTCGTCGAAATACAGGATAAGGGCACCGAGATTCTTGAGGTCGCCAAGACCTTCCCCCGCGCCATCCACCCCGCCGTCTGGACCCGCGACACGGGAGAGAAGGTACTGCACATGTGCCCGTATGGCTGCAAGGGCATCGAGGGCAACGAAACACCCGAGGGCAACGCGCTGCTCACCGAAATCTGGGAAGACGTGGAACGGGTGATCGTGCCTTACTACCACCAGTGGAAACCGACCGACATGCTGGTCTGGGACAACTGGCGGATCCTGCACATGGCCTGTGGCTGTGATCCGAAATATGACCGTGTCGTTCACCGCACCACGATCAAGGGCGACTATGGCCTTGGTCGCTGGGAGACGGAGCCCAAGACGCTGGAAGCCGCTCCCGGCATGATGTGATGTAAATTGCGGGACGTTGGTGCCGCCAACGTCCCGCCCAAATTTACGCTCGCTAAACTCGCTTTATTGCAGGACGCTCTACGGTCGTTCCTTCATGGTGCCCCATGACCGCGCTCAGGTCATCGTCCTCCCCACCTGACATTACCGCCAGTATGGTAGCCTCCTCACAGCCCTCTGCGGCAAGATATGCATGACCCATGCTCGAATCGATGTAGATCGCCTGCCCGGGCTCCAGCGTGACAGAATCGTAGTATTCGGTGTTCACCGTCACCCGGCCATCGATGACATAGATGAACTCTTCACCCTCATGATGGAGAAGGTCGCCGAATTCCTTTGAGCTCTTGGCGCGGATTTTCCCGATGACCGGGATCATCCGCTTCCGCCGCAGCTCTGTGCAAAGGTAGTAATAGTCGTAGTGAGGTGTCTCCACCAGAACGGCCTGCTCGATATCGCCCATGCTCCGCCGCGCGGTGACAGTCGCTGGCGCCTCACCCGTCGATTCTGCGAAAAGCTCAGACATCCGCATGCCCAGACGCTGGCTCACCTGATACAGCTTGTCATAGGTAAGCGTCAGGCGGTCATGCTCGACCTTCGTAAGCGTCGATACGGGTATCCCGCTCTTTTCACTCATCTGTTTTAGCGTCCAGCCTTCACGAATGCGGACACCACGCAGCAAGGCCCCCAGAGTTGGAGCGGCAGAGGGCATTAACTGTAGACCTTCCCTGTCAACGCGTTCTCCCATCAGGAAAAATAGTCCTGATCGAAGTTTACAATGACCAGTCTATTGGCTGATTGGGCGAGCAGCAATCCCGCAAAAAAAGGAATGGGCGTGCACCGGCAACGAGGCCGTTACCGCTGCTCCTGCAGTTCCTGTGCGGCGGTGGTGACTCCCAACTCGGGAATGGTCACGGACCGGCGGCCGCCAAAGTCCGTCCGCACGACGATCAGACCGTTCTTCTCGTAATGTTCCAGCAGGCGGCGGATGCGGCCTGGTGAGCTGGTGCCATAGACGCGCGCCAGTTCCTCGTCGTCGGGGCATGGTGCGCCTTCCTGCGCCGCCTTTGCCAACAACAGGAACGGAGCCAGCAGATCGTCCGGCAGCCGTACCGCAATCCGCAGGATATCGGCCCATTCCTCAGCCGACGGATCGCAGATTCCCGCAACCGCCATGGCGAAACGGCGACCGAACTGTACGGAATCCATCGTCGTTGCGGGCACCCGCCGCATCCGGCAGCGCACCGAGAAGTCCTGAAACAACACCGCCGCGTTTTGATAGGTACAGCCCTCTTCCAGGGTCATTTCCGCAAGGATTTCGGCCACGATCACCGCAGTCTCGTCTGCCGGGATCGGCTCCGGGACGTAACGCTGCTCTACGGCAGCGGGCTGCGTTTCGATCTGGTCGAGCAGTTCCTCGCTTCGAACCGGAGCAGGCTCTGCCACTGGCGTGGGCGCCTGATCCTCGGTCCAGTCCGCATAGAGCAGATCGCGCAGTTCTTCAGGTGATGCCACGGGCGGCGGCGCAAGTCCCGGCGAGACACCCCGCGTGCCGGTCTGGACGGCGCCCACCCGTACCGCCACGGGCCTCCGGCTGATCGCCGGCCCAAGCCCCAGGAAGTGTCCGCGCTGAAGGTCGCGGATCTGCTCCGCCTGCCGCCGCTCCATGCCGAGAAGATCGGCAGCGCGCTGCATGTCAATGTCGAGGAAGGTCCTGCCCATCAGGAAGTTGGAGGCCTCTGCCGCGACGTTCTTCGCCAGCTTGGCAAGACGCTGCGTGGCGATCACCCCGGCAAGGCCGCGCTTTCGCCCGCGACACATCAGGTTGGTCATGGCGCCCAGCGAAAGCCGACGTGCTTCGTCGTTGACCTCACCCGCAGCGGCAGGGGCAAACATCTGCGCCTCGTCGACAATGACCAGCGCCGGGAACCAGTCCTCGCGCGGGGCATCGAACAAGGCGTTCAGGAACAGCGCTGCACAGCGCATCTGCGAATCGATTTCCAGCCCGTCCAGCGCCAGAACTACCGATGCGCGATGCTTGCGGACGCGGGCGGCCAGCCGCTCGATCTCAACGCTGGAATAGGCCGCACCGTCGATCACGATATGACCAAAAGGCTCTGCCAGCGTGACGAAGTCGCCTTCGGGATCAATTACGACCTGCTGGACGGTATTCGCACTCTCCTCAAGCAGGCGGCGCAACAGGTGCGACTTGCCGGAGCCGCTGTTGCCCTGCACCAGAAGGCGCGTGGCAAGCAGTTCCTGCAAGTCTATGGTGATCGGGCCTCCAGCCGGATCGGTGCCAATTTCTATGCGCGCGCTCACGCTGCTCGCATAGGGCGTCGGCAACAGACCGCCAACGTCGTCCTGCCGCTTTTCCAGAGGTTACCGACATTATTCTTCAAGCAGGCTGCGCAGCATCCATGCGGTTTTCTCGTGCACGTCGAGCCGCTGGGTCAGCAGGTCCGCCGTGGGCTGGTCATTCGCCTCGTCCACCAGCGGGAACAGCTTGCGCGCGGTACGGGCGGTGGCCTCCTGTGCGGCGACGAGGTGTTCGACCATCTCCATAGCCTTGGGCACGCCGCCAACTTCCTTGATCGTCGCCAGCTTGCCGAAGTCCTTGTAGGTGCCCGGCGCCGGGAAACCCAGCGCGCGAATGCGTTCGGCGATCTTGTCCAGCGCAGTCCACTGCTCGGTATATTGCGTCATGAACATCAGGTGGAGCGTGTTGAACATCGGCCCCGTGACGTTCCAGTGGAAGTTGTGCGTCATCAGGTACAGGCTGTAGCTGTCCGCCAGGAACGTCGAGAGGCCGCCCGCAATGTCTTTGCGCTGCTTGTCGGTAAGTCCGATATTGATCGAGCGACCTTTGGCCATGCCACAACTCCATCATTTCAAGGTGATGGAGGCAGTCTAACCCAACCGAGGCCACAGCGCAAAGCGTCAGGCCGGCTTCCCGTGCAGCAGGACCGTGCGGGTAAAGTTGATCACCACCTCGCCGCGCTGGTTGGTCATCTCGTGCTTGAACACCACGATGCCGGCACCGGGGCGGGACTTTGATTCGCGCTTTTCCAGCACTTCGGTGTGGCAGGTGAGCGTGTCACCAATGAACACGGGCTTGGGCGTCACCACCTTGTCGAAGCCAAGGTTGGCGATCAGCGTTCCTACTGTCGTATCGGCAATGGAAAGGCCCACCGCAAGGCTGAAGGTGAAAGTGGAATTGACGAGAATTTGCCCGAATTCCGACGCCTTTGCATATTCCGCATCTAGGTGAAGCGGCTGCATGTTGTGCGTCATGGCGGAGAACATGAGGTTGTCCGTCTCCGTCACCGTGCGACCCGGCTGATGGGTGATCCGGTCGCCCACGGTCCATTCGTCGAAGTATTTGCCTGCCATTTGTACGTCCTTATTCCCCAGCCTCTTCGATGCGCACAAGCAGGGCTTCAACCTGCACCTGCGCGCCAGCTGTCGCGTTGAGTTCCGCCACTACGCCGTCAAAGGGCGCGGTAAGCGTGTGTTCCATCTTCATGGCTTCAAGCGTGAGGAGCTTCTGGCCCTTGGTCACCGTGTCACCCGCTGCCACTTCAACCGCAATGATCCTGCCCGGCATGGGCGAAAGTATGGAGCCGGACGATGCCGCGCCGCCCGCACTGCCCGCCGCTCTCCACGGCTGCAGTTCCCAAACCGTGCCGCTCTCTGCAATCAGCATGGAAAGCGACGGGTCTGCGGTTCCGGCGTCATCAAGCTCCACGTCCACACGTTCGCCATCCAGCAGGAACGGCGCGGTAGTGCGGGACGGAGCGTTCAGGCGGAAACCGGCGGCCAGGGTATACGGAACCATCGCCATTGCCGCCTCGGTCAGAGCCTCAGCCGATGGTTGCGGCCCTTTCGCCATATCCTCGCCGTCACGTCCGATCAGCCCGGTATCGACCTTTCCAGCCGTGAAATCGGGATGGGCCAGCGCGTTGATGAGGAACGACGCGTTGGTCCGCACGGGCCACACCGCGCTGTCATCCAGCATGTCGGACAGCAATTCGCGCGCTTCGTCGCGGGTGTCGCCGTGCGCGATCAGCTTGGCAATCATCGGGTCATAGAAGGGCGAAACCTCCGCGCCCTCATAGACGCCCGTATCGATCCGGCCGCCCAGCCCCTCGCCAAGCTGGAACAGCTCCAGCCGTCCGATGCTCGGCAGGAAGCCCTTGGCCGGGTCTTCCGCATAGAGCCGCGCTTCCATGGCCCAGCCGTTGATAGAAAGCTCGTCCTGCTTCAACGGCAGCGGTTCGCCCGATGCCACGCGGAGTTGCCATTCGACGAGGTCGACGCCGGTGATCTCTTCGGTCACCGGGTGCTCCACCTGCAGGCGGGTGTTCATTTCCATGAACCAGATGCGGTCGGCGGAAAGCGCGCCCGAGCCATCTGCAATGAACTCGATGGTGCCGGCGCCGACATAGTCCACTGCCTTGGCGGCTTTCACCGCCGCCGCGCAGAGTTGCTGCCGCGTCGTCTGATCCATACCCGGCGCGGGGGCTTCCTCAATCACCTTCTGGTGGCGGCGCTGCAGCGAGCAGTCGCGTTCGAACAGGTGGACGATGTTGCCGTGTGCATCGCCGAACACCTGCACTTCGATGTGGCGTGGCGAGAGGATGTACTTCTCGATCAGCACATGGTCGTTGCCGAAGGACGAAGCCGCCTCACGCTTGCAGGAGACGAGCGCATCGGCGAAATCCTCGGGCTGTTCAACCAGCCGCATGCCCTTGCCCCCGCCGCCAGCGACAGCCTTGATGAGCACGGGGTAGCCGATCTTGCCGGCCTCACCGGCAAGGAAGGTGGGGTCCTGATTCTCGCCCATGTAGCCCGGCGTAACCGGCACGCCGGCCTCGGCCATCAGCTTCTTGGCGGCGTCCTTCAAGCCCATGGCGGTGATGGAGTGCGGCTTCGGCCCTACCCAGATCAGGCCCGCATCAGCCACGGCCTGCGCGAACTCGGCATTTTCGGACAGGAAGCCATAGCCGGGGTGGATCGCCTCGGCGCCGGTCTGCTTCGCAGCGGCGATGATCTTCTCGCCGACAAGGTAGGACTCGCGCGCCGCAGACGGGCCGATATGCACGGCCTCATCCGCCTGCCGCACATGCAGCGCATTGGTGTCGGCGTCGGAATAGACGGCCACGGTGCGGATACCGAGCTTTCGCGCGGTGCGAATAACCCGGCAGGCGATTTCGCCGCGATTGGCGATGAGGAGAGAATTTATCATGGTCACCATCACATCCTGAACACGCCGAACAGCGGACTATCGGGAATAGGCGCTTCGAGGCTTGCCGCTAGCGCCAGCCCCAGCACATCCCGTGTCTGCGCCGGGTCGATCACGCCGTCATCCCACAGCCGCGCGGTGGCGTAGTAAGGGTTGCCTTCATCCTCGTACTTCTTGCGGACGGGTGCCTTGAAGGCCTCTGCCTCCTCCGGCGTCCACTTGGCGGCATCGCGGTGGACAGTCGCCAGCACCGAAGCCGCCTGTTCGCCGCCCATCACGGAAATCCGTGCATTGGGCCAGGTGAAGAGGAAGCGCGGCGCATAGGCCCTGCCGCACATGCCGTAGTTGCCCGCACCGAAGCTGCCGCCGATCAGGACCGTGATCTTGGGCACCGTCGCTGTCGCCACAGCTGTCACCAGCTTGGCGCCGTGCTTGGCGATGCCTTCAGCCTCGTACTTGCCGCCCACCATGAAGCCCGAGATGTTCTGCAGGAACAGCAGCGGTATCTTCCGCTGGCAGGCCAGTTCGATGAAGTGCGCGCCCTTCTGCGCGCTCTCCGAGAATAGCACGCCGTTGTTGGCAAGGATAGCCACCGGCATGCCGTGAATATGGGCAAATCCGCAAACCAGCGTGGAGCCATAGAGCGCCTTGAACTCATGGAACTCGCTGCCATCGACGATCCGGGCGATCACCTCATGCACGTCATAGGGCGCGCGCACGTCCTCGGGGACGATGCTGTAAAGCTCTTCCGGATCGTATTTCGGCGGGCGCGGAGCCTGCAGTTCCAATCCGTGCTGATGCCGGGGGCCAAGGTGGCTGACGATGTCGCGCACGATGGTCAGCGCGTGCTCGTCGTTGTCGGCAAGGTGGTCGGTCACGCCGGACTTGTGTGAATGGAGATAGCCACCGCCAAGATCCTCGGCACTGATGACTTCGCCGGTCGCGGCCTGCACCAGCGGCGGACCGGCGAGGAAGATCGTGCCCTGCTCCTTCACGATCACTGTTTCGTCCGACATGGCCGGAACATAGGCGCCGCCCGCGGTGCAGCTGCCCATGACGCATGCGATCTGGGCGATGCCCTTGGCGCTCATGTTTGCCTGGTTGAAGAAGATGCGGCCGAAATGGTCGCGGTCGGGGAAAACTTCCGCCTGGTGCGGCAGGTTCGCCCCGCCCGAGTCCACCAGATAGACGCAGGGCAGATTGTTCTGCTCAGCAATTTCCTGAGCACGCAGGTGCTTCTTTACGGTCGTCGGGTAATAGGTACCGCCCTTTACGGTGGCATCGTTGCAGACGATCATCACCGGGCGGCCAGAGACGCGGCCGATACCCGCGATAATTCCCGCGCCGGGAATGTTCTCGCCATATTTGCCATAGGCGGCGAGCTGGCTGACCTCCAGAAACGGCGAGCCCGGATCGAGCACGCGCTCCACACGATCGCGGGGCAGCAGCTTGCCGCGGCTGGTGTGGCGATTGCGCGACTTCTCGTCACCGCCGAGCGCGGCATGGGCCACCCGTTCGCGCAGTTCGGTTACCAGCGCACGGTTATGCGCGGCCCGCGCCTGCGCCTCCGGGCTATCGAGGTTGATGTTCGTCGGAAGGACGGGGCCACTCATGATTTCACTTCTTCCTCTTGGGCAACCTGCTCTTTCGCCTCCTCGGCGAAGTGCTCGGTCAGTTCGATTTCGCGCTTCTTCTTGCGGCTGATAAGGTACTGCCAGACGCCATAAAGGTTGATGAATAGCAGGATGCCATTCTGGACAGCGATGGGCTTGCCGTCAGACGCGGTCAGGCCCGAATAGACCCACAGGCATGCGACCACGGAAAACAGCACAAAGCCCCATCCCATGACCTTCCGGCCAAGATCGGATGCGACCATTGCAGCGGCGATGATCGTGCCGATCGCCGCGATCCATTCAAGCGGTCCGTTCACGCCCTCGCGCCGATCAGTTCGCGACCGATGAGCATCCGGCGGATTTCGTTGGTGCCCGCGCCGATGTCGAGCAGCTTTGCGTCGCGCAGATAGCGTTCGACCGGCCAGTCCTTGGTATAACCCGCCCCGCCCAGCGCCTGGACGGCCTCTCCCGCGACGCGGAAGGCGTTTTCACTTGCAAGCAGGATCGCGCCCGCCGCGTCAAAACGCGTCGTCTGCCCGGCATCGCAGGCGCGGGCGACGGCATAGACATAAGCGCGTGCGGAATTGAGCCCAACGTACATGTCGGCGATCTTCGCCTGCATAAGTTGGAATGCACCGATGGGCTTGCCGAACTGCTTGCGCTCCCGAACGTAGGGCAGCACCACATCAAGGCAGGCCTGCATGATGCCAAGCTGAAGACCCGCAAGAACGACGCGCTCATAATCCAGCCCGCTCATCAGCACACCGACGCCGCCGTTCAGCGGGCCCATGATGTTCTCATCGGGCACGAAGCAGTCTTCGAACACCAACTCTGCCGTCGGTGAGCCACGCATCCCCATCTTGTCGATCTTCTGGCCGATAGAGAAACCCGCAAAGTCCTTTTCGACCAGGAACGCAGTGATGCCCCCAGAGCCCTCGCCAGTGCGAGCATAGACAACCAGCGTGTCAGCCTCTGTGGCATTGGTGATCCAGAACTTGGTGCCGTTCAGGCGAAATCCGCCGGGCACGCTTGCCGCCTTAAGCTTCATGCCTACGACGTCTGACCCTGCGCCTGCTTCCGACATGGCGAGGCTGCCGACATGCTCGCCCGAGATCAGCTTGGGCAGGTATTTCGCCTTCTGCTCGGGATTGCCCCAGCGGCGGATCTGGTTGACGCAGAGGTTGGAGTGCGCGCCATAGGACAGGCCTATGGATGCAGAGGCGCGGCCCACTTCCTCAACGGCCACAACGTGCTCAACATAGCCCAGGCCAAGGCCGCCGAATTCTTCCTCAACCGTGATACCGTGAAGGCCCAACTCACCCATTGCGGGCCATAGCTCGCGCGGGAACCAATCCTTCGCGTCAATCTCTGCGGCCAGCGGCGCAATGCGGTCCACCGCGAAACGCTGCGTCGTGTCGCGGATCATGTCCGCGGTTTCACCCAGTCCGAAATCCAGCTCGCGCATCTGCCCTCTCCAGTGGGCGAAGGCCATAGCGCGATTCCGGTTCCCGGAAAAATTGAAACCGCCGAAACAGTGTATAGACTGTATCTATGATAGAACGGTACCTTCTTCGATACTTCCTTGCCGTGGTCGATCATGGAAACTTCTCGCGCGCGGCTGCGGCCTGCAATGTTTCACAGCCCACGTTGTCGGCCGGTATC
>JBEVKC010000129.1:0-6639 GCA_040509895.1 Novosphingobium sp.
CGAACGATTTCAGCTTCCAGCTTCTTGACGACCTTACCGGCCACCATCTGCGTCTGACCGTCTTCACCGGCGAAGGCTTCCTTGGCCTTGGCGCGGACGGCGTTGAGCGCGTTGGAACGCTCGGACTTGTCGGTCAGCTTGTAGGCTGCGGCGATGTCGCCACCGATGACGTCCTTGAGCTTTGCCTTGATCCCCGAGTTGTCGCTGACGGCGACTTCCCAAGGCTCCTTGGCAGCCTTTTCGGCGAGGTCGATGATCGCATTCACGACCTTCTTGATCTCGTCATGGGCGAAGATCACGGCGCCGAGCATGACTTCCTCGGAAAGCTCCTTGGCTTCCGATTCCACCATCATCACGGCATTGCCGGTAGCGGCGACCACGAGGTCGAGAGCGCCAGCGGCAGCTTCGTCCTGCTTCGGATTCAGCGTATATTCGCCGTCGACATAACCAACGCGAGCCGCGCCGATCGGGCCCATGAAAGGCACGCCGGAGATGGTAAGCGCAGCCGAAGCGGCGATCATCGCAACGATATCGGGCTCAACCTCACCGTCATAGCTCAGGACCTGGGCGATGACGTTGATTTCGTTGTAGAAGCCTTCGGGGAACAGCGGACGGACCGGACGGTCGATCAGGCGGGAGACCAGCGTCTCCTTTTCAGTGGCGCCGCGTTCACGCTTGAAGAAGCCGCCCGGGATACGACCGGCGGCGAAGAACTTTTCCTGGTAGTGGACGGTGAGCGGGAAGAAATCCTGCCCTTCCTTGACGCTCTTGGCGGCAGTGACCGCGCAGAGAACGACAGTTTCGCCATAAGTGGCGAGGACCGCGCCGTCAGCCTGACGGGCAATGCGGCCGGTTTCCAGAGTGAGGGTTTTTCCGCCCCATTCCAGCGATACGGTTTTTACGTCGAACATGTGGTTTCCTTCAGCCCGCGGGCCCTATTGCCGGCGGGATTTGCTGCCGGGTGTTCCGTCCCGGTCCGGTTGGGGGCGCTTTTGGCCCCATGGCATCCGCCGCCGAATTGCAAGCGGAGCGCCGTTTTTGTTGGAGGCACTCTACCCCCGTTCTTTTCGGGTCGCATCGCGTGAAGCGCGATACTCCCAAAGCAAAAGCGGCCCACTAAGGGGCCGCTTCGCTTAAACTTACTTACGCAGGCCGAGCTTCGCGATGAGTGCGTTGTAACGCTCGACATCCTTGCGCTTCAGGTAATCCAGAAGGCTGCGGCGCTTGTTGACCATCATCAGCAGGCCGCGGCGGGAGTGGTTGTCCTTGTGGTGGCCCTTAAAGTGCTCGGTCAGGTTGCGGATGCGCTGGGTCAGGATTGCGACCTGCACTTCCGGCGAACCGGTGTCACCCTTTGCACGGGCGTTGTCTTCAATGATCTGGGTCTTAATTTCGGGTGCTACCGACATTCAATTTACTCCGCGACATCGGAAAGGTTGAAACCCCTCACCACCGTGGCGTTGCCGCCCGAAAGCTCCATCAGCGCGACGGGAATATCCCGGCTGCGCGCCCAATAAAGCCCGTCTGATGAGGGCAGTCCGGCCAGAACCCGGCCCTGTCGGGCCGCCCTTGCCTGTTCCGGACTGAGGTCTAGAGCCGGGATGTCGACCAGCCCTGCCTCCAGCGGCAAGATCACGTTCTCAAGGGGGGCGCCCTTACCGATTTCGTTGAGCATGTCCAGCGAAATCGCCTGTTCGAGGCCAAATGGACCGGCGCGCAGGCGCCGCAGCATGGTAACATGGCCGACGGTTCCAAGCGCCCGGGCAATGTCACGGGCAAGACTGCGGATGTAGGTGCCTTTTGAGACGTCAGCGAGGAGAGTGATTTCGCTTAGGGCTTCACCAAGCTCATTCGACGGGGACTTGATAACAAGCGAATGGATCGTCACTGCCCGCGACTTCAACTCCACAGCCTCACCCGCACGTGCCCGGTCATAGGCGCGCTGGCCATCCACCATCAGCGCGGAATAGGCCGGAGGGATCTGCTCGATAGAGCCTGTGAAATCCGGCAGAACCGCCTCCACTTCGGCAAGCGACGGCAGCACCGTACTCTCGGAAATCACCTTGCCCTCAAGGTCCAGCGTATCGGTCTCACTGCCGAACCGGATCGTGAAGGCATAGAGCTTGCTGGCATCCAGCATCCGCCCGCAAAGCTTGGTCGCCTCGCCCAGCGCGATAGGCAGCACGCCGCTCGCCAGCGGGTCCAGCGTGCCGCCGTGGCCCACCTTGACCTTGCCCAGCCCCGCTTCGCGCAGGTTGCGCTTCACTGCCCCGACGGCTTGCGTCGAGCCCAGCTCCAGCGGCTTGTCGAGGATGATCCAGCCGTTTGTCAAAATCCGGCCACCGCTGCCGCCAGGGCGAAATAGTGCCCGGTCAACCACTGCACGGGCGGCACCACGACCCGGCCAATGATGTCGAGGCTGGGCACGAAAGTCGGCAGCACTACGATCAGGAACAGCACGACCAGCAGCCCTACCGCCTGCATCCTACCGTAATATTCGCCCAGCCGCTCAGGCAGCAGACCCTGCACGATGTGCGAACCGTCGAACGGCGGGATCGGCAGCAGGTTGAACAGCGCAAGGAAGACGTTGATGAGCAGGAAATTGGCAAGGTTGGCGACAATAAAAGCCGTCACGCTGCCCAGATCGCCCTGCGGGCCATAGGGCCGCAGCACCAGCCCAAGAATCACCGCGCCGATCAGCGCCAGCACAAGGTTGGTTCCCGGCCCTGCCGCCGCCACCAGCATCATGCCGGTGCGCGGGTTGCGCAAGCGGGAGAAATCTACCGGCACAGGCTTGGCCCAGCCAAAAACCGGCGCGCCGACCAGCTTGAGGAAGCCCGGCAGGATGATCGTGCCGAAGGGATCAACGTGGCGCAGCGGGTTTAGACTCAGCCGCTTTTGCTCCGCCGCCGTGGAATCGCCCAGCGCCAGCGCCGTCCAGCCATGCGCGACTTCGTGGAAGACAATCGCCAGCACCATCGGGATGATGACGGTAGCAGCGGCGTAGAGCATTTCGGTCATGGCCGCGCTCTAGAGCGGATAGCCAAGTTCTGCCAGCGGAAGGTCGCGCAGGGCGGCAAGGCGGCGATTGCTCTCCGTATAGCGCTCCTCGATGTGGCGGCAGATATCCTTGCCAAGCAGCCGCTCTGGCTTGGGAGGCTTGCCGAACAGGCCCGTGGCGTTGAGCTGTTCAAGGATGAACCGGCGCACGGTGTACCAGTAGGGAATGTTGAGCAGCGTCCGCTTGTCCAGCACAGTCCGGGCAGTGAACAAATTGAGGAACCTGGCAAACGGGATCAGCGCTGCGCCATAGGACTGGTTCACCCGCTTCTTTGCCTTGGCCCCCAGTTCGGCCTCAAAGCCAAGTTTCGCCTGCATGTCGGCAAGGGTTCCGGCCATGTCGCTGCGGAAGTTCTCATAGGGCACGACGAGGACGTTCGCTTGCCCGAAAATGGCGTCGTAATGAGAGATGAGCCGGTCGTATTCGAAATGGGCGAAGCTGAATCGGGGGATCTTGTAAGGGTCCGCCGATGCTCCATGGAGATAGCGCTTGGGGAACAGGTAGCGGCGTACCGAATAGGTGCCACCTCCCCGGATATACTGCTGGTAAGTTGCAGCGATCATGTCCGGCTGCGAGCGAATGAGTATGACGATCCGGGCATCGGGAAAAACCGCCTTGATGCGATGCGCCATCTCTGCCGACAGGTATCCGATCAGGCCACCGTTGTGGAGGTAGCCCGACAGTTCCTCCTCGCACAGGATGGGCGGCAGCGTGGCATCAAGCTGCAGCACCTCCCTCGCCTTTGCCGGATCGAACGAAAACGGCGTGTCGGAAAGGAAGGCCGCCTTCACCCTCTGACGCGGAACGTAGGCAAAGTTGCGGACGGCCGGGTAGCAGCTCTTCTGAAACCATGTCGTCGCGGTCTTGTGATAGCCAATGTGGACAATCGGACGGTTCATCGGATAACTCCTTGGCAAAGCTATGTCCCTTCCGGGTCCGGCGCACAATATGAACGGCCTACCAGTCCACTTCGGCGGCCCCGACCTGCCCGAGCGCGCGCTGCGCAACCTGCTCCTGGCGCGCATCGAGGCGGTGCCCGCCGGAGGGTGGATACGCTGGGCAACCTACTACTTTCGTGACCTTGAACTTGCCGCCGCACTGGTATCGGCAGCGGTACGCGGCGTGGATGTCCGCGTGGCGGTTGAAGGCCAACCCCGGCGGAGCGGTACCAACAAGGAGGTCATTGCGTTGCTGCGCGCAGGGCTACCGGCCCGTTCGCTATGTGTGCTGAAACCACCCCCCGGCCCTTGGGCCAAAACGCACCGGCATCTTCACGCCAAGATCTACGGCTTTTCCCATCCGCATCCGGCAGTCCTTGTCGGATCGTTCAACCCATCGGGCAACGAGCCGGAAGACCCGGAGGTCATTGCGGAGATCGGCGATCAGGATCGTGGCCACAACATGCTGGTGGAACTGACCGACCCTGAACTGGTGATCGGACTTGCCCGGCACGTCGATGGCCTGTGCGGCGCTGGCGGCACCATGGCAGCGCGCTTGCTGCCGGGCCAGAACCGCGTGCTTCGCACACCCGATACGAGCATCTACTTCTTCCCTCGCCTCAACACGGGCGTGCCGGGCAGGATGCTGACAACCGGGCGACCGCATTCGATCCGGGGCGCAATCTCGCACCTCAAGTCGGGGCAAATTGTCAGCATGCTTGAGAAGGCGGCGCGTCGGGGCACGCGCGTGGAACTGCTGGTCCACGATACAGAGCGGCGCGTTCCGCAAGGTGTCATCGCCCGGCTTTTGGCCGCAGGGGGGAACATTCGGCGCTATGTACGTCCGGACAAGCTGCCGCTGCACGCCAAGTTCCTGCTGATCGAAGGCGCGACCCAAAGCCGGGCCCTCTTCGGCAGCTTCAACTTCAACCCCCGCTCGCGCTTCCTCAACCATGAGGTTCTGGTGCAGAGCAGCAACGAGGGCCTTGTTAATGCGCTGGCCGCCCGCTTCGATGAAATTGCGCGGGAAGCAGACGGCTTCGACGCTCAGAGTTGAGCGGCCTCCAGCAGCAACACTTCGGCCAAGGCATGCGGCCGTGTGTTCATGACCTGGTGGCCTGCGTCGATCCGCGGAGCAGAGCGCGCATGCACACGGTCGGCAAAGCGCTCCTGCCATACCAGCGGCAGGATCGCATCCCGCTCGCACAGCACATAGCTGACTGGGACCCCGGCAAGGTGGTCATAGCTCCAGTTGGTCGCGGTGTAGCTGCTTGGCGGCCACACATCATGCCCCAGCTTGTCGAGAAAGGCGTCAGTCTGGGGCGGGGTCATGTCATTGCAGAACATGATGCGATAGCGTTCGCGCATCGGCTGCGATTCATCGGTGAGAGCGCGGCCGCCCTCATCCTGCCCATTCTCACGCATTCGTTTTGCCGTCATTTCGACCACGGTAAGGCCGGGATCGGGGGCAATGCAGCTGACGAAAATCAGCCTTGCGAACAGTTCACGGCGCTGCGCATAGATCGCCGGAAGTGCGGTGCCCGCCTGAGAATGGCCGACCAGAACGACATCCTTGAAACCGGCCGCTTCGATGTCCTGAGCCAGTTCGCGCGCGATGTCTGAAAAGGCGATCTCGCCCGTGTCGCGCCCCCGCTTCGTGCCGCAACCGGGCACGTCGATGGCGAGGCACCGGGAAGAGCCGCCTGACTGCGCGGCGATTGCCGCTATCGTCTCATCCCACACCCAGCTTCCCTGCCCGCCGCCGTGCAGGAAGACAAAGTCAGTCATCATTCTCTCCCAGATCGCGCGCCACGCGCGGATCTGAGAGCAATGCCTCTATGCGCCCGGCCTCGTCAAAGCTTTCGTCAGGCAGGAACTTGATCTTCGCCGCATATTTCAGCTTCAGCTTCGCTGCTACCTCGCGCTGGAAATAGGCAGTGTTGGTGCGCAGCGCCTTGATGACCTCTTCCTCGTCGGCACCAAGCAGCGGCTTCACATAGACCGACGCATTGCGCAGGTCGGGCGTCATGCGCACTTCGGTGACGCTGACCGAATGCGCGGACAGCACCTCGTCATGCACCTGCTGTCGGGTGAGGAGTTCGGAGATCACATGGCGCACCTGTTCGCCAACCTTCAGAAGGCGAACGGAGCGGGTTTCGGAGGTAGCTTGCTGGCGGACCATTATTTCAACTTTCGTCCATCTTGGCCAAAATACGTTTCATTGAACGCAGGTTACGTGCCGTGCCGCGGCAACCGAGACGCCGTTCGATAAAGGCTCCGACCAGCTTGCTCTCGCCGACGCCCGACACATAATCGATATGCAGCGCCCGGTCACCCAGCGCGATCCGCTCGGCCCCGCGATGATCCGCCTGCAGCCGCGCCCAGCCTTCGGGCGGCACGGGACCGTTCAGGAACAGCGTGTGGACGAACTTTTCCTCGCCATCGTCGCCAAAGGGGTTTTCGGCAATCGCGGCGGCAAGAGCGTCGCGTGAGCGGACCAGTGCGGCACTTTTCATACCGAAGCGGTCGAGCATCATCAGGCTGAGCTTTTCCTCCAAGCCCTCATCGGGCCGCTCGGGATGGTCGAACAGGACATTGCCGCTGGCAACCACGGTTTCGACGTTGGTGAAACCCTCGGCC
>JBEVKC010000130.1:0-22398 GCA_040509895.1 Novosphingobium sp.
CCCGCATTTCTCCTACGTCGAGGAATGCGATGTCACGGCGCTGGAGCAGACACGTGCGCAGCTGAACGAGAGTCGCGGCGATCGGCCCAAGCTTACCATGCTGCCGTTCGTGATTACCGCAATCTGCCGGTGCCTGCCGGACTTCCCGATGCTCAATGCGCGCTACGACGACGAGGCTGGCGTAGTTACGCGTTATGGCGCGGTACACCTTGGTATCGCGGCGCAAACGCCGTCGGGACTTATGGTGCCGGTGATTCGTGACGCGCAGGATCACAACTTGTGGCAGATGGCGCACGAGATCACCCGACTGGCAGAAGCCGCCCGCAATGGCTCCGCGAAATCGGAGGAACTGTCCGGCTCTACCTTAACGCTGACTTCGCTTGGTCCGTTGGGCGGCGTCGCGACCACTCCGGTCATCAATCGTCCCGAAGTCGCGATAATCGGCCCCAACCGGATTATAGAGCGGCCCATGTTCGTGCCTGACGGGATGGGTGGAGAACGGATCGAAAAGCGCAAGCTTATGAATATATCGATCAGCTGCGATCATCGCGTTGTAGATGGCTGGGACGCAGCCAGCTTCGTCCAGGCCGTGAAACGACTTATTGAAGCACCGGCGGTGTTGCTGGCGGGATAGGAGAAGGCACATGGCAAGGGATGCACGGGTCGACAGCTACATCGATCAGGCGGCACCCTTCGCTCAACCGCTTCTCCGCCATCTGCGTGAACTGGTGCATGCAACCGTCCCCGATCTTGGCGAGACGTTGAAGTGGGGCATGCCTCACTTCACGCATAAAGGTAAGAATTTGGCGGGATGCGGGGCGTTCAAGGAGCACGCCGCGTTCATGATCCATGGCGACGGCCGTCAGGATGAAGGGATGGGACAGTTCGGCAAGATCAAGGCCCTGTCTGACCTGCCATCTGATGCTGAAATCAAGGCACGGCTACTGGCGGCGCGTGATCGGCTGGACTCACCCATCAAGAAAAAGGCTGCACCCACGACAAAGGCCAAGGCGGATATCGCTGTGCCCGACGATTTCTTGACGGCACTATCGCCTAAAGCCCAAAGTTTCTTTGACGAACTCGCGCCATCCTATCGACGGGAATACCTGGAATGGGTGACCGGTGCCAAGCGGGCCGAGACGCGATTGAAGCGAATCGCCCAGGCGGCCGAATGGCTTGCCGAGGGAAAGAAGATGGGTTGGAAATACGAAGGTTGCTGATCCCTCAGCGGACGATCCCGCTGTAGGCGATCTGGCCACGGCCTTTCGCCGCTGTGGTGGCCGTGATGCGCCAGCGCACATGGGTAACGTCTTCCGGGGTCGCCATGCGCGATCCTACGCGAAGCATTCCAAGCTTGCCCCACGTGTGGCCGCCATCGATTGATATCTCTTCATCATCGCGGGCGCTGGTCTGATAGGCGATGGCTCGCGGCAACGGATTCGTGACCGTGAAGCTGCCGGTTCTGTCGGCGTCGGGGCTGACGCGCTGCCAGGTGACCACGGTGACGACACGGTCGCCGCGGGTGAGGCGCTCTACCGGTTCCAGGCTGCGGATGTTGCCGGACTGCTGGCGCTCAACGAAGACAGCGCTGTCCAGAGATACGAGCTGCTTTGCCACCGCCGGTGTCGCTGACAGCGAGGCGAGAGCTGCAAGACAGGCTCCGGCGCTGCGGTTGGACAGGTTCAGCTTCATCTATAGATTCCCCGTTTCCGTCCGCCCAGGGGCGGAGATCGCGAGGTAACTTCTGGCAAAATATGGTTAACGCGAGGTTGCGTCACATTAATTGAAAAAAGGCCGCTTGAACCCGTTGACAGCCCCCAGCCGCTGGCCTAGTGGCGGCGCTCCCCAAGGGGCGAGCGGGTGTAGCTCAGTTGGTTAGAGCGCCGGCCTGTCACGCCGGAGGTCGCGGGTTCGAGCCCCGTCACTCGCGCCACCTTGGGGAATTTCTCTTTCAGAGATGGCAAAATTATAGTCGCGGTTTCAGTCGTGACTCTTCCGCGTGAGCGCCCAGGCGATCCGCGGTCAGGGAAGGCGGGATGGACTTTCCGGCGGGTTCGTCAGAAACCTTCGGGTCGCGAAGTCCGCCCCGTTCTTCTTGGGGCGTGTTTTAGCCCCAGCGGCCGGTTTCCATCCAGATCAGGAAGCGCTTGAGGGGCAGCAGCCAGACAAGGCCCAGCAGCAGATATACCGGAGCCTGGGCCAGCGCGTGCCAGGATCCCATCAGCGGCGCGACATAGCGCGCGACAAGCAGCCCATAGGCGGCGAGGGCTACGACCAGAATCAGGACTCCGAACGGAATCCGCCAGGTCGGTTCGCTGCGCATCAAAAGTCTCCGTTGTAAATCCGGGTCGGCGTTACCACCGCATCCAGCCGGATGTCATGGGCTTCGACAGGAAGCGAATCGACAAGTTGGCAATCCCACGCGAGTCCGATTGTCTGCACTTTGGGATTAGAGGCCAGCCACTGGTCGTAATGACCACCGCCTTGGCCAAGGCGATCGCCGTCCGCGGTGAAGCCGAGCAACGGCACGAATGCGGTGGTCGGCAATACCTCCGGAGCGTCACGCAGAGGCTGCATCATGCCGTAAGGTCCGGGCTCCAACCCTCCTTCATCATGAGGGTCTAGCCACAGTCGGTATTGCATCGGATCGCCCCGTTCGGCGAACCACGGCAGGGCGAGGGTGCGCCCATGCTCAAAGAACCATTCGGCATAGCGCCGCGTCGGCGCTTCTGACGGTGTAGCGCGGTATAGGCCTACGACAGACCCTTCTGGCACGGCGTCAGCAACGGGAGCTGGCGGCCGCAGGAACATCAGACCGTGCACCTCGTCCGGCAGACTGGCGACATGTGAGCTGCGTAATTTCTTCAGCCTTGCGCGCAGCCTTTGTTTTTCGTCCACGCGCGTCCTCGCGAATACAGGAAAGGGGGGTGACGGGCCCACCATGGGTCGTTGCCTAGAAATCCTCTGACGCCTCAACGTCAGGTGGGAGCCATGTGTGCCGGTCCCCAATGGAAACAGAGTGGCCCGACCAGGGACAGCCCCCATGGATTTGCTTATAGCCTCAGGGATTTTCGAACGGCTCGTGCCGGGCAGATCCCGTCGCCGCACTATCTAGGCGTTACCGGCGGCACCCTCAAGACGCAGGGCGATATTTTCTATCTGTCCCGCAATTGTGTTCAGCCGGTCCGCCATGCCGGGCGGCAGAGAAGTCGCCTGTGCGCCCGGAGATTTCTGGCGTACGTCGTGAAGCTCGTCGGCAAGGAGAAGTGCCGCGAACAGCAGCATCCGCACTTCGTTTTGCCCGGTCAGCGGTTCCATCGTCGCAAGCTTTGCGTCGATCATCTTGCCCAGCGAGGTGACATGGTCTTCCTCTCCATCGGCGCAGGCGACGGTAAAGGGGCGGCCGCCGATGATGAGGTTGAGGTTGCTCATCCGGAGATTTCTCCGTGGCTGCCGATCAATGTGTCCAACTGCTTCAAGGCGTCGCCAACGGCGCCTCGCAATGCTTCATGGCGAGCCGCTAGCTCAGGATCGCCATCGCCCAAGCGATCGGTCACTGCCGCTATGCGAGACAGCGCGGTTTCGATGCGTGATAACGCCTGATCCACCCTTGGCCCCTCCATGACGGTGGAAAATAACGCAAAATCGCGTGGATGCAAAGCATTGAGCCGTAAAGGTGCAACGATGTGTCGCCCCGAAGGGCGGACGCATGTGTCATTATACCGGCCCTGCGCTTGACGCGACGCCGCCTCTCCCTAAAGGGATGCCCCATCGAATCGGCCCTGCCACGCCGTTTTCCGGGAGCATTTCAATGAATCTCGACCCCGCCCGCCTGGCGCCTATGGCAAATGCCATCCGCGCCTTGTCGATGGATGCGGTACAAGCAGCCAATTCCGGCCACCCCGGCATGCCCATGGGCATGGCAGATGTGGCGACCGTACTTTACGCACGTTTCCTCAAGTTCGATCCTTCTGCACCGAAGTGGCCGGACCGTGACCGATTCGTTTTGTCGGCCGGTCATGGGTCGATGCTGATCTACTCGCTGCTGCACCTCACGGGCTACGAGCAGCCGACGATCGAGGACATTCGCAACTTCCGCCAGCTTTCCAGCCCATGTGCCGGACATCCGGAGAACTTCCTGCTTTCGGGCGTCGAATGCACGACCGGCCCGCTGGGGCAGGGTCTTGCGATGGCAGTCGGCATGGCGCTCGCCGAGCGGCACCTCAACGCCCACTTTCGTGATGAACTCGTCGACCACAATACCTGGGTCATCGCCGGTGACGGCTGCTTGATGGAAGGCGTCAACCACGAGGCGATCGGCCTTGCCGGTCACCTGAAGCTTGGCCGCATGAATGTGCTGTGGGACGACAACCGCATCACCATCGACGGTGACACCGACCTTTCCACCAGCGAGGACATTCCGGCTCGCTTCCGTGCTGCCGGTTGGCACACCGAGAGCTGCGACGGCCACGATTTCGCTGATATCGAGCGTGCTCTGGCCGCTGCCGCCGCCAGCCCGCTCCCCACGCTGGTCGCCTGCCGGACCGTGATTGGCAAGGGTGCGCCCAACAAGCAGGGTTCGCACAACGTTCACGGATCGCCGCTCGGTTCCGACGAAGTCGCCGCCACGCGCGAAGCACTTGGCTGGACTTCGGCTCCGTTCGAAATCCCGGCTGACATCCTCGCCGACTGGCGCTCGCTGGGCGGCAAGGGCGCCGAAACGCGCAGCGCGTGGGAAAAGCGCCTAGCTGCATCGCCAAAGGGTGCCGAACTGTCGCGCCGTATGGCAGGCGAATTGCCCGTCGAAAGCAAGGGCTGGGAAGACTACCTTGCCAGCCTCGTCGCAAATCCGCCCAAGGTCGCTACCCGCAAGTCGAGCGAAATGGCGCTGGAGGCGCTAACGGCTGAAATCCCGGCGCTGATCGGCGGCTCCGCCGACCTTACCGGCTCGAACAACACCAAGACTAAGTCGACCGCTCCTCTGACCGCTGCCGACTACGGCGGCCGTTACGTCTATTATGGCATCCGTGAATTCGGCATGGCCGCTGCGATGAACGGCATGGCGCTGCATGGCGGCGTCATTCCATACGGCGGCACGTTCCTCGTCTTCTCGGACTATTGCCGTAACGCCATCCGCATGTCGGCCCTGCAGGAACAGCGCGTCGTATATGTCATGACGCATGACAGCATCGGCCTTGGCGAAGATGGTCCGACCCACCAGCCGGTCGAGCACGTCATGAGCCTGCGCACTATCCCCAACCTGCTCGTCTTCCGTCCGGCGGATGCCATCGAGACGGCTGAGGCTTGGGCACTGTCCCTCGCCCAGAAGGACCGCCCGTCGGTCCTGTGCCTGTCGCGCCAGAACTTGGCGCCGGTGCGCACCGATGCCGATATGAAGTCGGCTCGCGGCGCGTACCGTCTGAAGGCGGCTGAACATCAGCGTCGGGCTGTGCTGGTTGCCACCGGCTCGGAAGTTGAAGTCGCCATGGAATCGGCCAAGCGGCTTGAGGCGGTAGGTATCGGCGCCGACGTCGTGTCGATGCCTTGCTGGGAGCTTTTTGCAGAGCAGGACGCCGGCTATCACGCTGACCTGCTGCCCGCAGGTGTGCTCAAGGTCTCGATCGAGGCTGGCGTTACGCTCGGCTGGGAACGCCACATCGGCAACAATGGTATTGCCATCGGCATCGACACCTTCGGTCTGTCTGCCCCGGCTGAGGACCTGTTCAAGCATTTCGGCTTCACTGCCGATGCAATTGTTCCCAAGATCAAAGCTCAACTCGGAATCTAAATCAGGAGAAATTCACATGGCGACCAAGGTTGCGATCAACGGTTTCGGACGTATCGGGCGTAATGTTGCACGCGCCATTCTTGAGCGCACCGACCACGACCTTGAGCTGGTTTCGATCAACGACCTCGCCGATGCCAAGGCCAACGCTCGCCTGTTCCAGCGCGATTCGGTCCACGGTCCGTTCTCGGGCACGGTCGAAGTCGACGGCAATGACCTGATCATCAACGGCAAGCGTATCCAGGTTACTGCTGAGCGCGACCCGGCGAACCTGCCGCATAAGGCTAATGGCGTTGACATCGCGCTGGAATGCACGGGCTTTTTCACCAACCGCGCAGGTGGCCAGAAGCACCTGGACGCAGGCGCCAAGCGCGTTGTCATCTCGGCCCCGGCCAAGGAAGTCGACCTTACCGTCGTCTTCGGCGTGAACCACGACAAGATCACGGCCGAGCACACCATCATCTCAAACGCGTCGTGCACCACCAACTGCCTCGCGCCTCTCGCCAAGGTCCTGCATGAAAAGATCGGTATCGAGCGCGGCCTGATGACCACGATCCACTCGTACACCAACGACCAGAAGATCCTTGACCAGATCCACGACGATCCGCGTCGCGCCCGTGCTGCTGCGATGAACATGATCCCGACCAGCACTGGCGCAGCCGTTGCGGTTGGCCTGGTTCTGCCCGAACTGAAGGGCAAGCTTGACGGTTCGTCGATCCGCGTGCCGACCCCGAACGTCTCGGTCGTCGATCTGACCTTCACGCCCAGCCGCGACACCACGGCCGAGGAAGTGAACAAGCTGCTCCAGGAAGCAGCTGAGGGCGAACTCAAGGGCGTGCTTGCCTACACTGACGAGCCGCTGGTCTCGATCGACTTCAACCATGACGCACACTCGTCGACCGTCGACAGCCTTGAAACCGCTGTCATCGACGGCAAGCTCGTTCGCGTGCTGAGCTGGTACGACAACGAATGGGGCTTCTCGAACCGCATGGTCGACACGGCCGGTGTTGTCGGCAAGCTGATCTGATCAAGCAGTACGAAGGGTATATATGGCGAAGTTCCGCACGCTTGATGACCTTGGCGACGTTACCGGCAAGGTCGCGCTGGTTCGCGTAGACCTCAACCTGCCGATGCAGGAAGGTTCCGTAACCGACACAACGCGCGTGCGGGCTTCGATGCCTACAATTCTCGAACTGGCCGACAAGGGCGCGAAGGTTCTCCTTCTCGCTCACTTCGGCCGCCCCAAGGGTGCCCGCAATTCCGAGCAGTCGCTGAGCATGGTCGTTGGCTGCGTGCAGGACGTGCTGGGCCGTGAAGTCATGTTTGTGCCGGAAATCGCCGGGGACGTGGTGAAGCAGTCGATTGGCATCTTGCGGGCTGGCGACATTGCGATCCTTGAAAATACCCGCTTCTGGCCGGGCGAGGAAAAGAACGACCCGGAACTAGCCAAGGCGATTGCCGCTAACGCTGATTTCTACGTGAACGACGCGTTCTCCGCCGCTCACCGCGCTCATGCGACGACCGAGGGCTTGGCCCGTATCCTGCCGTCATATGCTGGCCGTTCGATGCAGGCAGAGCTTGAGGCGCTTGAAAAGGCGCTCGGTAATCCGGAGCGCCCGGTCGCTGCCGTTGTTGGCGGCGCCAAGGTTTCGTCCAAGCTCGACGTGCTGCAGCACCTTGTCAGCCAGGTCGATCACCTGATCATCGGCGGAGGCATGGCCAACACATTCCTCGCCGCGCGCGGCGTGAACGTCGGCAAGTCGCTCTGCGAGCATGATCTTGCCGCCACCGCCGAAGAGATCATGGAAAAGGCCGACAAATCGGGCTGCACCGTGCACCTGCCTTACGAGGTCGTGGTGTCGAAGGAATTTGCAGCCAACCCTGCTTCGCTGCGGACCTGCAACATCCACGAAGTCGCTGCCGACGAGATGATCCTCGATGTCGGTCCCTCCAGCGCCGAGGCGTTGGGCGATGTACTCAAGACCTGCCGCACGCTGGTGTGGAACGGCCCGCTCGGGGCATTCGAAACCGAGCCCTTCGACCACGCAACGGTTGCGCTGGCCCGCACGGCCGCTGCCCTGACCCGCGAAGGGTCACTGGTTTCGGTGGCCGGTGGTGGTGACACGGTCGCCGCGCTCAACCACGCGGGCGTAGCGGGCGATTTCAGCTATATCTCGACTGCCGGCGGTGCTTTCCTCGAATGGATGGAAGGCAAAGAACTGCCGGGCGTCGCAATTCTCCAGCAGGCCTGATCAACGGGCCGCTTCATCAAGACAACGCTAGCACAGGGACACAGCATGAACACCGCCGATATGACCGCAAAGATGGCAGCAGGTAAGGGATTCATCGCCGCACTCGACCAGAGCGGTGGTTCGACCCCCAAGGCCCTGAAGGGCTATGGCGTCGAAGAAAGCGCCTGGAACACTGAAGAAGAGATGTTCGGCCTCATCCACCAGATGCGCGCCCGTATCATCAAGTCCCCTGCCTTCACCGGCGAGAAGGTTATCGGCGCAATCCTGTTCGAACGCACCATGGACGGCGACGTCGATGGCACCCCGGTTCCCGCCGCGCTGATCGCCAAGGGCGTCGTTCCCTTCATCAAGATCGACAAGGGCCTTGAGGACGAGACCAACGGCGTGCAGCTGATGAAGCCGATGCCCACGCTGGACGAACTGCTGTCGCGTTCGAAGGCGCTGGGCGTGTTCGGGACCAAGGAGCGTTCGGTCATCAACTCGGCCAACCGCGAGGGCATTGCCGCCGTGGTGAAGCAGCAATTCGAGGTCGGCAAGCAGGTGCTGTCGCACGGGATGATGCCGATCATCGAGCCGGAAGTGAACATCAAGAGCGAGACCCGCGCCGAGTGTGACGCGATCCTGCTCGAAGAAATCCTGAAAAACCTCGACGAATTACCGGAAGGCCAGCAGGTCATGCTGAAGCTGTCGCTGCCGGTGATTCCGGGCAAGTTCGATGCTTTGGTCGATCACCCCAAGGTGCTGCGCGTCGTCGCTCTGTCGGGCGGCTATGCACGTCCCGAAGCCTGCGTCGAACTGTCGAAGAACCGCGGCATCATCGCCAGCTTCAGCCGCGCACTTCTGCAAGACCTGCGCGCCCAGATGAGCGACGGCGAATTCGATGGCTCGCTCGGTTCGGCGATTGACGAGATTTACACGGGTTCGACCCAGAAAGCCTGAGCTTTTCGTGATTGGGCGGGTTGTTACAGCCCGCCCATGAAGCGGAAACCGCAACGGTAGCTGGCAGGCTTGATCGGCTCGTCGGCGACCGGCCACGGCAAAGCCTCGACCAGTTCGAGATTGCCATCAGCGACATGCACCGGCTGTCCAAGCGTCAGTTCGTGCCATTCGTCCCGCGCGCCAAGATGGACGCGTACTTTCAGCCGCAACTGACCCTCCCAGAAGCATTGAACATTCTTGGGGCAGCGGCTGTCTTCCAACACTTCAAGCGGCGTCACTGCCGGTCCATCTACATACACGCGTTCACCCAGCCGTGCCCGGGCGATGCCATCGTGTGATGCCTCGGGCACTGTTGTGCAGCCGCCCACTAGTGCGGCACTGGTCAGTGCAAGAAGCTTGAATCTCATGCCTGCATGATGCCTTCTGCCGATGAACAATTACCGAACCGGTACGCGAACACTTGCGTTACCGGAGCGGTGGCGCAATCAGGGCGCATGACAGAATTTGCCGACGAACGTCCTGACACCCAACTCTATCTGATCTCACCGCTTGAAGTGGGCGGCGCGTTTCCGGAGCGCCTTGCGCGTGCGCTCGATGCTGCACCGGTAGCTGCGTTCCAGTTCCGCGTGAAAGGCGTGGATGAACACGCCGCCGCCGCACTTGCGGAGCCGCTCCAGCGCATATGTGGGGACCGGGAGGTGGCGTTCATCGTCAACGACTCGATCAGCCTCGCAAAGCGACTTGGGGCGGATGGCGTGCATCTTGGACAAGAGGATGGTGATATCGCTGAAGCGCGCGAGCGGTTGGGGCGTGAGGCGCAGATTGGCAGGACCTGCCACGCCAGCCGCCACCTTGCCATGGAAGCGGGTGAGGCCGGTGCTGACTATGTCGCCTTCGGCGCCTTTTTCCCGACCACGACCAAGGAAGTGAAGCATCATGCCGAGCCGGAGGCCCTGACCTGGTGGCAATCGCTGTTCGAAATTCCCTGCGTGGCAATCGGTGGCATCACGGCGGAAAATTGCATCCCGTTGGTTCAGGCGGGAGCGGACTTCATCGCGGTGTCAGGGGCGGTCTGGAACGGTGACGAGGCGAGGGCCGTCAAGGCGCTGCATGAGGCGATAATTTCGGCCTGAACTCATCCCAAAAGGGCACGTGCCGTGGCGAGCGCTGGAGCCAACTGGTCTGCGGCGCTGACGCCCTGTTCAACAAGCGCTCGCTGCGGAATTTCCAGACCGATTGTGACGTCCTTGGGCAAGGCTTTCACAAAGTCCGCCAGCGGCAGATCGCCTGCGCCCGGAGCACGGCGATGGAACCGGGCTTCATCGGCGTAATTTTCGATAAGCGGCACGGCGGGCACGTCGCAAAGCTGGGCATAGCGGATGTGTCTCGGATCGAGTGCCGCAAGCTCGGCCGTCGTGGAGCCAGAGCGATACATGTGCATTGCGTCCACAAGGATACCGGCATTGTCCCGTCCCACTTCACGCACCAGCGCTTCAGCGGCTGCAAGACTGCCGATAGTCATGCCGGGCATGAATTCTACGGTGACTGACAGCCCGCGCTCATCCGCGAGTTCTGCGAATTTGCCGAAGCCTTCCACGTTGGCAGCGAATTCTGCCTCAAGACAAACGGCGTTAAGTTGCTTTGCGCCCAGTTCCGCCATCAGGTCCATTTCGGCGGCCAGGCGCTCAGCGGGGATGCCGGGCATGATGAGGAAGCCCTCGGCCACTGTGATCGTCACGCCATTATCGCGCAAGGCCTTGGCCGTGTCGCGGTGCAGAGCCGCATTGCTGCGCAAATCCCATGCTTCATAAAGCCCCGGTAGGGTGACGATGGGGGCTGGGGCCAGTCCAATGCGCGGGCAATCCAGCTTTGCGACCAGTTCGATGAATTCAACAGGCGGCATGCCGAACACGCAGATGAATTCGATCGCCAGCCTGTCCATTGTTCCTCCCTTACGACTGCGCAGTTTGCCTCAGCAGACGTCGTGTTCTTCTTCCTCGTCCTCCAAGCGGCGGACGTCGAGCAGCATGCGGGAGAATAGCCTGACTTCTTCGGGCGAATAGCCGGAAAGGTTGCGCTGGATGATGCGGGCCATTGCGCTGCGCACTTCTTCGCAGGCCTCTTCGCCGGCGGGGGTCAGGGCCTGCCGGGAGCGCCGGCGGTCATCTTCCCCTGGGGTGGCGATGACCAATCCGGCTTCGGTCAGCTTGGTCAGTTCGGCAGTAATCAGGCTGCGGCCCACCTTGAAGATCGCGGCCAGTTCCAGCGGATAGGCAATGCCGTTGGAGATCAGGCTCAGGATGAAGGCGCCGCGCGGACCAAGGTTGTGCCGTTGGGTGACGTCGCGAGCCGCGGCACGGATCGGTCGCTGACCGAAGGACAGGCCTTCGCAAATAAATCCCAGCTCGTCCCAGCCAAGAGCGGCCGGTTCATCGGATTCGCGCGGCCGCTTCGCCACCTTCTTGCCGAGGGGGCTGGCGACCTTTTCAAGTGCTTCGTTTCGAATTCGCCCGCTCAAAGCCCAAATCCCGTTCCTGCCCACCAAGCTATGCCTGCTGCCAGCCCTGCGGCAATCACGAATTTCACCGGCCCCGCTGAAATGAGCGCGCCGTCGGCTGTCTCGATTTGCCGGTCGGTGCCAGTGACCATGGGGCCGACAAGGTTTCTGTGGCGAATGACGAGATAAAACAGGACCGCAAGGATGTGCAGTCCTATCAGGGCAAGCAGCACATTGAAGCTGATTTCATGAATGTCCGCCGCCAGACGGCCCTGATCGAAGGATACCAGGTGCGAGAGATAGCCTGACTCTATCCCGTCTACATCAACCGCGAACAACCCGGTCCCCACCTGCAGCACGATGACCGCGATCATCGCGATCGCGCTGTAGCCCCCAAGCGGGTTGTGCCCGGCGCGGCGAGGGCCGTTGGAACCGAGATAGGACAAGACCGAACCCGGCGACCGGAGGAACGTCGAAAAGCGGGCCGTGCTTCCGCCGATCAGGCCCCAGATCAGCCGGAACAGGATCAAGCCAAGGGCAATCAGGCCAAAAGTGAGGTGCCAGTCCATCGCGTGGTTTTCGGCGCTCCACCATGACATGCCGATCAGCACGGCAATCGACCAGTGGAACAGCCGGGTGGGCAGATCCCAGACACGGACGGGCGGGGCTTTGTTCATCAGGCGGCTTTCGGCGCAAAGGAGTTGCAGACGCCGCCGGAATTGACCGGCCCGCCGGTCAGGAGTTGGCAGGTTCCACACGACCCTTGGCCTGCGGCGAAGAAGGCGCAAACACCGCAGTGCTTCTTGGGGTCCGCCGATGCATCGATGTAGCCCAGTGAGCGTCGCCGGTTCTTCTGGCTTAAGGGTAGAGCGGCAGGGTCATAACAGGCGGCTGGTTCTGCCGCGATGGAACGGCCTGCCGCCAGCGCGAGTGGGGTCATGCCTGCGAGAAGGACAAATCTACGGCGTGATGGGTTCATCGGAATTCTCTATGGTTTCGCCGGGTGTGTCGGACCTTAGTCATTCGGAACACGGAAGGTGTCATGGCAGCCCTTGCAAGTGGCACCCAGCTTGCGGGCTTCCGCGCGGATTGCCGCAGCATTGCCAGCTGCGGCGGTGCGCTGGAAAACGTCGGCTTGCTGGGCAAATGCGTCCTGCGCAGCCTTGAACTGGGCGGATCGGCTCCAGATCTCGGGTTTCGCAGCAGTCTTGACGCCTGCCTGCGGGCCGGTTCCGGCAGGGAACCAAGCGTATTGGGCGCGTGATGCGTTGCGAATTTCGCGGGCAGACTGCTGGATCAGAACGGTCTGGACCTCTCCGCGCAGCCCGTCGTTCACGTTCTTGAAGGCGGCTCCAAGTTCACGATAGCCGGTGATGCGTGCACGGATCTGGTCAGTGGGGGCGGCAAGAAGAGGAGCGCCAACCAGCGCCAACGCGATGGCCGATAGAGTCAAACGGAAGGCAGTCTCGTTCATGGCACCTCTCTGAATTTTCACTACTCTCTTCGCCAGACTTGCTTATTGGTTCAGAAAATGAATTAGTCAATCCGCCTTGTGCCGTCCGAATGCGTTCTCAGCACCTCGATGAATGAGAGGATGGTGGGATCGCGCCAGATTTCTGCCCGGTCCCACGGAAATCCTCATCGAATAAAAGTCGATCTAGAGATCGAGCTTGGCGATCACTTGCTCACCAAAGCTGCGTGCTTGGTCACACCATTCGGCACGGCTGTCGGCGACAATGCTGGCGCCCGATCCCGCGATGCCAAGCTCATGGAGGTGGGCGTAGTGGTCCAGCGCTTCCTGCGCGCTCCAGCCCGGCTGGATGGTGAACGTGGACGAGCAGATGACCGGCAGCGGAGTATCGCGGCCCACTTTCGCCTCGTGCTCGCGGATATAGGCGATGGCCTCGGTGATATCCTCGTCCGTTGAGATGTTGGCGGTGCGCGCCGTGTCCGTGACCATCTTCGGCACGAAGAACGGGTGCCACGCATCGCCGAGTTCCACTGCGCGACGCAGGGCGCGCTTGCTGTTGCCGCCGACCAGCAACGGCGGATGCGGCTTCTGTACCGGTGTGGGCAGCAGGCGGTTGCCGACGGCGGTGTAGCCGGTGCCCTCAAAGCTGAAGTCTTCGCCCGTCCAGGCGAGTTTCATCGCCTTCATATATTCGTCCATCAGGTCGTTGCGGTTGTCGAAGTCGACACCCAAGGCCTTGTATTCCGGCTTCAGATAACCCGCACCCAAACCGAGGACCACGCGCCCATTCGCGAAATGGTCCAGCGACGAAACTGCGCGCGCCGTGATGAAGGGGTTGCGATAGGGCAGGACAAGGATGTTGGTCTGCAGTCGCAGCTTCGTCGTAACAGCTGCCACCATCGACAGCATGACGAACGGGTCCTGCGCATAGTGGCCACCGCCATCAAGCCAGCGATAGGAAGGGATCGGATGGTCCGTCACCGTACCGGACCAGAAGCCTGCTTCCTCTGCCGCCCTTGAGCACTCGTGGACGGCCTGCATCGTGCAGTATTCTTCGGGCTGGTGAATGTGGTCAAATGGAAAGGTAACGCTGAGCGTGTAGGTCATCGAATTGCTCCTCGGGGGAATTCGCAGGTTCAGTTGGTGACTTCGGGGGGCAGAATCCAATCGCCCGAGGCGCTGCGGACCCAGCCGCCAGAGCCCCATGTCCCGCCATCGACGGGTATGATCGTTCCGGTGATGTAGCTTGCCATTCGAGAGGCGAGGAACACGGCAAGGCGGCCACATTCATCATCGATCCCGCCGCGCCCAAGCGGGATTCGCCGGCGGATGGCTTCGTCATGTGCGGGCGTGGGCTGGAACCACTTCGATTCATCCACGGGGCCGGCGATGTTGCCGCGAAGGCCCGGCGTTACAGTGTAGTCCGGCGCGATGGCGTTGACGCGAATGCCGTGGTCTGAAAGCTCTACCGCCAGGGTGCGGGTGAGATTGTTGATGCCCGCCTTGCAGGCCGCATAGACGGCATAGCCCGGCGCAGCGCGTGATCCTTCGATGCTGGTGACGTTGATGATCGATCCGCCACGGCCGCCCTCGACCATGATGGGGATCGCTGACGAGGTCGCCGCCAATGCGCTTACCAAGTTGAGGTCGATATGCCTGCGCCAGTTCTTCTCTGCCAGATCGGCGAAGTTCTTGCGCGCCACGCCCCCGGCGTTGTTGACGAGGATGTCGAGCCGGCCGAACTGCCGACCGGCTTGCGTGACCGCCTCCGAAAGCGCGTTGGCGTCCATCACGTTGACCGGGAAGGTCAGCGCCTTGCGACCACGTTCCTGGATACGGGCGGCCACTTCGTCGCAGCGTTCGGGGATGACTTCAACAATCGCGACGTCAGCACCCATGTCGGCCAGGCAGAGCGCAATGGCGCGGCCAATCCCGCCGCCGCCACCGGTCACCAGCGCCGCCTGTCCTGTCAGGTTGAGGTCGCTTGCATCCATTCTCCCGTTCTCCTCTTTATCGCGGCTGCTTCAGCAGCTCTGCGGCGTCCGGCAGGTCGTCCGGCTCGTCTATGTCATAGGCCAGGCCGTGGCTGTGTATTGTTTCCACGTTCAGCTCCAGCCTTCCCGCCTCAATGCAATGGCGGGCAAAGCTGTCAGGACCGAAGGCAAAGGTAAAGTTCTCCGCCTCCGGCACGGGCAGAGACAGCGCATTGGTGCCAGTGCCATGCCTGTCAGGGGCAATCGCGAGCGAACCCGGCGCAGCAGCTGCCAGAAGCTCTACATCCTGCACGGTCAGTTGCGGCAGGTCGCCGTGGATCACAACGACGCGAGTTGCCTCTGCGCGGACCGCCTCGTCAAAGCCAGAGGCAACGGCAGCGTTCAGCCCCGTGCCGGGATCGTCCAACAGCTGCAGTGTTTGCGGCAAGCCGTGGCGAGACGAGCCGATCAGGCAGACCGTATCGATGTTCCGCGCCGCTTCAACCGCTGCAACTACATGGCCGAGCATCGCCCGGACGAGTTCGCTGCGAGCCGCCTCGTCCAAGGCCGGGGAAAGGCGGTTCTTGCCGTTCCCCGGTGGCTTTGCAGGAATGATCGCCCAGCAGGTCATGGCTTGACCTCAGGGTATCGGCGGGGCGGTGGTGAGGTTGGTGAACCGGATGCCCGCGCCATCGGCGGAGTAGGTCTTGTTCATGTAGATGAGGATGGAAGTCAGCGCCTCTGCAGCCGCTGAATTGGCCAGCGCGCCGCCCGAAAGTCCGCGAAGCTGCATGTCGGTGCAGAGCGAGACAATCGTGTTGCGCGCTTCCACGTCATCGCTGAATACCAGCACGTCGCATTCGACCATGGCGTTGGTGTCCAGCACATGGGCGGCCACATTGTGGAACGCCGTAACGAGCCGCACATCAGGGCCGAGATGTTCGCGTGCTTCGGCAGCGGCACTCCCGGCCGCGGGAAGCTGCACGCGCATCACCTTGGGCGGAACCAGTGGAACGGTGGTGTCGACGACGATGGACTGGCCGACCACGCCCTTGATCTGCGCCAGCGTATCGGCCTGCGAGGAATAGGGGACGGTGACGATGACGATGTCCTTGCCGCCTGCAACATCGACGTTCGCGCCGCCGCCTGCTGCACCGATCTCATCGACAGTGACCTGTGCCTTGTCGGCAGTCCGGGATCCGATGAAGACCTGATGGCCGCCCTTTACCAGCCGCCGGGCGATTGCCTTGCCCAGGTGCCCGGTGCCGCCGATTACCGCGATAGTGGCCATGTCGCTGTGTCTCCCATAATTCCGCGCTTGCGTATGATTGCCTAATGCCGATAGCGGCGCGAAGGCGGCAGGCAACCCTTTTGTCGGCCAGCAAGTACAAGGGACGGACGCGCTGGATGGTTGGGGACGCAGGCTTGAACATCGCACCATTGCGCGGGATGCCCCTGTTCCAGCCCGGAATGGGCATCGCGCAAGAAATCGTGATGGCGCTGGCGCGCTCTGACGATGTCCTTCGCAGCGGCGATATCGTGGTAGTCGCGCAGAAGATCGTTTCCAAGGCCGAAGGCCGAATCGTCGAACTGAGTTCCGTTGAGGCGGGCGCTGATGCCACGGAGCTGGCGGGCAAGACCGAGCGGGAACCTGCCATCGCGCAATTGATAATTGACGAATCCATTGAGATTTTGCGCGCTACACCAGCTGCAATCATCGCCCGCCACCGTAGCGGTCATGTGCTGGCGAATGCTGGGATCGACGCCTCCAATGTCGAAGGCGGTGAGTCGAGCAGGGTTCTGCTTTGGCCGGAAGACCCCGATGCAAGTGCGCGCGCCATCCGCGCAGATTTGTTCCGTCTCACGGGTGAGTCTCCGGCTGTGGTCGTCGCCGACAGTATGGGGCGCGTGTGGCGCGTCGGCACGGTAGGGGGAGCGATCGGCGTGGCCGGCCTGACCGTGCTCGATGATCGGCGCGGCAAGGACGAAGACCTCTTTGGACGTACCTTGCAAGCGACCGTGATTGCTATTGCCGACGCCGTGGCGGGGGCAGCCGTGCTGGCGATGGGAGAGGGTGCAGAAGGAACTCCCGTGGCGCTGGTGCGGGGTGCCCGGAGCTGGGTAACGGAAGAGGACGGCCCGGGCGCGGTCAGCGGCCTTCGTCCCATAGAACAGGATATGTTCCGATGAGTGGTGGTCACGTTCTGGCTCTGTCCGGCGGCGTTGGCGGTGCAAAGCTGGCGGCAGGGCTGGCGGCCGTGTTGCCTGGGGACCGGCTCACTATCGCCGTCAATACCGGCGATGATTTCGAACACCTTGGCCTGACGGTCTGCCCTGACATTGATTCCGTTGTCTATGCGCTTGCGGGCCTCAACGACGAACAGCGCGGCTGGGGCGTTGCCGAAGAGACGTGGCAGGCCATGGGCATGCTGCGCCGGCTGGGTGAGGCGGACTGGTTCAACCTTGGCGACCGTGACCTTGCCATGCATATCGCCCGAAGCTGGCGGCTGCGGGCAGGGGAAAGCCTGTCGCAGGTTACAGCTCGGCTGACGGGCGAACTTGGCATCGCGCCTGCCGTTGTACCCATGGCTGACGCCCCAGTCCGTACTCAGGTTCAAACCGCTGAGGGCTGGATCGACTTCCAGCACTATTTTGTGGCTGAGCAGTGCCGTCCGGTCGCCAGCGCCATACGTTTTGCCGGGACGCCTGGGATAAAGCCGTCGCCGGGGTTTTCTGCTGCACTGTCGCGCGATGACCTCGCGGCGGTGGTGATCTGCCCGTCCAATCCTTTCCTCAGCGTCGATCCGATTCTGGCGGTCGATGGAGTACGTGAAGCACTTGAATCGCTATCCATTCCGGTGATTGCCGTGTCCCCGCTTGTGGGCGGCAAGGCCATCAAGGGGCCGTTGGCAAAGTTGCTGGGTGAACTGGGTGAGGCCTGCGACAACGCCGCCATAGCGCGGCATTATGCTGCCCTTGTCGACCACCTCATCATTGACGACAGCGACGCGCGTGATGCCGAGGACTTGCGCGACATGGACATTTCGGTAACGGTAACCGGAACAGTCATGTGCGATGCCGCGAACCGGGTGCGGCTTGCGCGCGTAGCACTGTCAGCCGCCGGGATTGGATAGGATAACCATGGCACTTGCTGACCGTGAATTGATTACACGCCTGCTCTGCGCACCGCTGGATGAGGTGCTGGCCGAAGCCAGATCGCGCCGTGACGCGCGCGGACCGGCGCGGATGACCTATTCACCAAAGGTGTTCATTCCGCTGACCCGGCTTTGCGCCGACGTCTGCCATTATTGCACTTTCGCCACCACGCCATCGCAGCTTTCCGCGCCATACATGACTCCCGAGGAAGTGCTTGAGGTCGCTCGGGCCGGTCTCGCCGCCGGGTGCAAGGAGGCGCTGTTCACGCTGGGTGATGCCCCGGAACGCCGCTATGCCGCTGCCCGCGATTGGCTGGCCGAACGCGGGTTTGAGCGCACTATCGACTATGTGCGCCACTGTGCGGAGTTGGTGCTGAACGAAACCGGCCTGCTGCTGCATGTGAATGCGGGCGTTCTGGAAGAGGCGGACTACCAGATGCTCCGCCCCGTCGCGGCCTCCTGCGGGTTGATGCTGGAAAGCACGTCGGAAGCGATCTGCGAAAAGGGTGGGGCGCACTACGGCTCGCCCGACAAGGTTCCGGCCGTTCGCATCGCTTCTATCGAGGCGGCGGGCCGGGCGGATATGCCGATGACTTCGGGTATCCTGATCGGGATTGGCGAAACGCCCGAGGAGCGGATCGAGTCCCTCATCGCCCTGCGCGATATCCAGCAGCGCCACGGCCATCTTCAGGAAGTAATCGTCCAGAACTTCTGCCCCAAGCCGGGCACCAAGATGGCTGAAGCGCCCGAGGCGACCGAGGCCGATTTCCTGCGCGTCATCGCCGCCGCCCGCATCATCCTGCCCGACGAGGTTTCCGTGCAGGCACCGCCCAATCTCAATGACGAGCGGTTGGTTGAGCTGATGGATGCCGGGATCGACGATTGGGGCGGCATCTCGCCCGTTACGCTCGACCATGTGAACCCCGAGGCGCCGTGGCCAGAGATTGAACTGCTGTCCGACATCTGCGCCCGAAAAGGTCGTCCGCTGGTCGAGCGCCTGACGATCTATCCGCGCTATGTCGCCACCGACGACTTGCGCTGGATCGACCCCAAGCTGCGTCCGGCCATTCTGCGCATGTCGGACTCCGAAGGCCTAGCCCGCGATAGCCGCTGGAGCCCGGGCGTTGCCGACCATGCGCCGGGTACTCCGCGCGAGGTGTTAGGGCAGCGCCATGAAGGCCCGACTGCACCCGAATTGCACCACATCATTGAGCGTGCCGCATCGGGCAATGAGCTTTCTGCAAATGAGATTGTTGCGCTGTTCGCGACGCGTGGAGCAGCGGCGCAGGCGGTGATTGATGCCGCGGACGCTCTGCGGCGCGAGGCCAAGGGTGACACTGTAACCTATGTCATCAACCGCAACATCAACTACACCAATATCTGCACGCATACCTGCTCATTCTGTGCCTTTTCAAAGACATCGAGCAAGGCTGGCTTTCGCGACAAGCCTTACAACCTTGACTTGTCCGAGATTGCAGATCGTGCCCGCGAAGCGGTTGTAAAAGGTGCGACCGAAGTTTGCCTGCAGGGCGGCATCCACCCCAGCTACACCGGCGAGACTTACCGAAGCATCGTTCGCGCGGTGAAGGACGCTTGCCCGGACCTGCACGTCCACGCCTTCTCGCCTCTGGAAGTGTGGCAGGGCGCCAGCACGCTCGACATCCCGGTCATCGACTACCTTCGTATGTTGAAGGACGAGGGTCTTGGCTCGCTGCCCGGAACGGCGGCGGAAATTCTCGATGACGACATTCGCCGCCAGATCTGCCCCGACAAGCTGACGACAGAACAGTGGCTCAGCATCGTGGGTGACGCCCATAGGGTTGGCCTGCCGACCACGTCGACAGTCATGTACGGCCACCTTGAGCGGCCCGAGCATTGGGCGCGCCACCTACTGGCGCTGCGCCGCTTGCAGGAGGAAACCGGGGGGATCACCGAATTCGTGCCGCTACCCCTCGTTCACATGGAAGCGCCGTTCTATCGCCGTGGTCAGAGCCGCAAGGGGCCGACCTGGCGCGAAGCGGTGATGATGCACGCGGTCGCGCGGATCGTGTTCTTTGGCCAGATCAACTCGATCCAGTGTTCGTGGGTCAAGCTGGGTGTCGAGGGTGCGTCGGCCGTGTTGGCAGCCGGTGCGAACGACCTTGGCGGGGTGTTGATGAATGAAAGCATCAGCCGCGCCGCAGGTGCTGAACATGGGCAGGACGTGAGCGTTGACGACCTGCGGGCAGCAGCAGCTGCAGCGGGTCGGCCACTGCAGCGCCGCACGACGCTCTACCGCCTGTTCGAGGATGCCGAAGCGGTCGCCTGATTTGTAATCAGGCGCTCCGCATATAGACGCCTAGCGACTGAATTTTATAGGCTTCGTTGAAGCGGTAGATGTTGGTTGTCCGCCGCACCGACCCGTCGGGTAGGGCGGCTTCGACTTCTATTGCGATGCCCTCACTGCCAACTATCCGGCCGGTAGGCGTTGGAAATGGTGCTCCCGACGCGAATACCGACTGCTGGATATCACGGATCGCCGCCTTGCCTTGATAAACGCTGCCGTTGGGCAGGATGTATGTCGCATCCTCAGCAAAGAGTGCGATCCAGGCGTCGATGTCCTTCGCACGGACAGCGGCAAAATAGGCGTCGACTGTGGCACCCGGGTTGGCTGCTGGCTTGCCTTCGGCTTCGGAGGCAGCACGGCGCAGACGGGCAAGCATGGCGTCGCAGGAGGCAAGCAGCGCCGTCAGCCCAGTACCTTCCGATGAAGGCAGTTCGCGGCAGTGATCGACGTCCTTCTTGAGCAGGTCGTGCAGGTCATGGAACGCTGCCGGTGAGTCCCGGCCCTCACGCGGCTGGACAAAGCCCGGACCGACGCGAAGGGCAAAGCTTTGTGCGGAACCGGCATTCAGCGCCTCAATGAAGCTGCGGCGCTCAAAACCCATGCTTTCCGCCACATCGACGATGGCCGCCGACATGCCGTAATTGGCGATGGAGATCAGGTTATTGAGCAGCTTGCCTTCCTGGCCGCGCCCGACGGGGCCGAGGTGTGAAAGCTTCTTGCCGATGGCCTCCAGCCAAGGGCGGGCGCGTTCGACGTCTGCATCCTCGCCGCCAACAAAGAGAGAAAGCTGGCCCTCGCTGGCCGCCGGACCTCCGCCGGAAACGCCAACGTCGACGAAGCCGACGCCATATTCCTTCGCCTTTGCTGCCATTTTCTGTGCGAGTTCGGGCGAGACGGTCGAATGCAGGATCGCGATGCCACCGTCGCCCAATGCTTCAAAGAGCCTGCCGTCTCCGGCAAGCTGCTCAAGCTGGGCATCGGTGCGCACACATATGCCGAGCAGTTCGGACTTTCGTGCCGTTGTGATGGGGTCAGCTTCACGCTCCGTGCCCGGCTCGTCGAAGGCCGCGAGCGTCTTTGGCGAGATATCGCAGCCCACCACCTCGAAACCGCAGCGGGCAAGCCGGCGCGCGATGGGCGCGCCCATGCTGCCGAGGCCAATGAAGCCCGCCTTGGTTGGCGCGTTCACGGCCGCATTACCCAGCCGCCGTCGATGTGGATGGTCTGGCCGGTGATCCACGAGCCTGCTTCGGAGCAGAGCATTATTGCCGCGCCCACCAGTTCTTCAGGCTCACCGCGAGGGTGGATTGCGCAGGTCGCCTGCAGGAACTGGATGAACGGGGAATCGTCTGGCACCAGCATCTTGCCGGCATCGGACTTCACATTGCCTGGCGCGATGGCGTTGCAGGTGATGTTGTCCTTGCCCCATTGCTTGGCGAGCGAGGTCGTCAGACCGACCAGCGCCAGCTTGCTGATGCCGTAAAGGCTCGTCGCCGGAAAAGCGCCGCCTGAGGTCTGGTTGATGATGCGCCCGCCACCACGCTCACGCATGGACGGAGCGACAGCCCGGGCACAGAGCAGTGCGCCGGTCAGGTTGACGGAGAAGGCCTTGTTCCAGGCCTCGACCGAGACTGTGTCGATGGAGTCATAGCTGACGTCGACCATCAACGCGGCGTTGTTGATCAGGATGTCCACGCCGCCGAAAGCCTGCTTGGCAGCTTCAGCCATCGCCAAGGCCTGTTCCTCGTTCGCGACGTCGACGCCTACGGCAATCGCCTTGCCGCCCGCCGAAACGATCTCGTCAGCGACCATTTGCGCGCCGGTCTTGTTGAGGTCGGCGACCACGACGGCGGCACCGGCGTTGGCGAGGCCAACTGCATAAGCGCGGCCGATCGAATTGCCGCGTCCACCGGCGCCGGTGACGATCGCCACTTAGCCGACGAGGCGGAACTGGTCGAGGGTGAATGCCCTTGTCATTGAAGTCCGGGATGGGCCGCGGC
>JBEVKC010000131.1:0-10447 GCA_040509895.1 Novosphingobium sp.
ACCGTAATCCAGGCGTTGACGCCGCCTGGCTCTGCCACCCGCAGCATATGCATGAAATTCATGCCGCTCGGCTCAAGAAGCTGCTGGCGATAGGAGTCATGGTCGGGATCGCCGAAGCGCAGCAGTTCCGGCAGGGCATAGACATTGCCGTCCTCCAACTCCCGGTAGGGCATGGGGTCGGTCTTATAGAGTGTGTCGCGATAGAGCTGCGCTACGATCGGCGGGCTCTCCCGCCCAGAGGCGAGGTGGATCACCCGCGCCTGCGGCGTACCGAAAGGCAGCGGACGGAACACGATACTGGCATAGTCTGCCCGGATGTGCTGGCGCAGGCGGTGGACGAAGGTGGACCACGGCGGGTCCTCGGCGATGCCTTCGATCAGCAATTCCAGCAGTTCATCATCGGGCACGAACGATATCCCCATATGGGAAATTCACTGCCGCCCCGGATATGCCAGAACAGACCCGACGACAATGGCCGCCGGACACGAATCCGGCGCTGATAAACGGGAACACAGGATCGATGAAAGTTCAGCCAGCCGCCTTCCTGCGCACCACCCTGCCGCTCGGCATCGACATGGCGCAGGAGTATGACTCCGGGCGCTATCACTCGATCTGGCTACCCGATCACATGGTCAGCTTCTGGCCAGATTCGATCTGGACGCCAGAGTTCACCGACCTTGCCACCGCGTCGCCCAGCCCGCACCGGCACCTGGACGGCATGGCCGTTGCCGCCGCGACTGCAGTGCTGACCAAGAACGTGCCGCTTGCCACTTGCGTCGTCGACACGGTGCGCCGCCATCCATCGCTGCTGGCGCAGTCGGCGCTGACGATCAGCCACCTTTCCAAAGGCCGCTTCATCCTTGGCCTCGGCTCGGGCGAGTTGGAAAACACCGTCCCCTATGGCTTCGACTTCAAGAAGCCGGTCAGCCGGTTCGAGGAATCGCTGAAAGTCATCAAGCTGCTGTGGGAAAGCGACGGCCCGGTCGACTTCGAGGGGGAGTTCTATCACCTTGAACATGCGCGGATGGATACAGAGCTTTACGACGGAAAGTGCCCGCCCATCTGGATCGGCGCCGCGGGCCCACGGATGCTGGACATCACCGGCCGCTATGGCGACGGCTGGTGGCCTGCTGGTTCTTACACCCCAGAGGATTACGCCGCGAAACTGAAGGTAATCCTTGATGCGGGCGAGGCAGCGGGCCGCGACATGTCGCACTTCGTCCCGGCCATCACCCAGATCTGCCTGATCGGCGAAGAGGATGAACTAGACGAGATCATCGCTGCGCCCATGGTAAAGTCGATCATCCTGATGCTGACCGCAAAGGACCTGAAGCAGTTCGGCTATGACCACCCGATGGGGCCGGACTGGCGCGGCATCATGGACTTCGATCCCGTGAAGCTCAGCCGTGAAAAGATGATCAAATTCTGCGACGAGATGGACCCGCAGTCGATCCGCGACATTTTTCCCGTCGGCACGCCCAAGCAGGTCGCGGCCAAGTTCAAGGGCATGGCCGACGCCGGAATGCGTGTGTTCAAGGTGATGGATTACGGCGGCATGGCGGGCCTCAAATACGGCGCCAAGTCCGCTGAAAAGGTCCGCCTGGTAGAGGACGAAGTCCTCAAGCTGTGCGAGGGCTGATCGTGGTGGAACTTGAAGCAGGCTCCCTGCTGGCGCGGGCCAAGGCCGAGACGGGCCTTGCCGATTGGGGCGATGACAGCTTTGAGGAGCGGCTTGGCCTTGCAGTGGGCCACATCAACTCGATCCCGATGGATGAGGCCGGACGGCAGGCAGCGGCGGAAAACATCAACTGGCTCCTCACCGACCGACTGAAGTTCTTCAATGACCGCAAGGTGTACCCGCTCGCCGATGAAGTGATCGAACGCCCCATGTTCGCCACCGGTGAGCCGCGTTCCGGCACCACACTGATGCATGCGCTTATGTCGGTCGATCCCGATGCGCGGGCGCTGCGGTTCTGGGAGGTAATGCATCCCTCCCCGCCGCCGGGCGTGGTGGAAGGTGTAGACTCCCGCCTAGCGCTCGCCGACGAGGAATGGCGCGAGATCAACACCAAGATGTGGAAGTGGCTCCACTGCCACCCCTACAACGACATGCTGGGTGACGGCCTGCCCGAGGATGAGCGGACATGGGCCTTCGACTTCCGCGTCATGACGCCGACAGCATGGTGGCGCGTGCCGATGCAGAACCTATCGATGGGCCTGCCGACCGACTCTGCCGCGCAAAACCGCATCCATAAGAAGATGCTGCAGGCGCTGCAGTATAAGCGGCCAAAGAAATACTGGGTGCTCAAGGGCTTCCACGGTCACCGGCTGAAGGAATTCTTCGAGACCTATCCGGATGCTACGCTCGTCTGGCTGCACCGGGATCCGGTGCAGGTCGTGGCCTCCAGCGCGGCGATGATGCGCGACATCATGGAAGGCATCGTCGGCAAGATCGACATGGTTGAGGAAGTGAAGATGCACCTCCTCCGCACGCGGATGAGCAACCAGAACACCATGTCCAACCCGCTGATCGACGACCCGCGCATCCACCATGTGCGCTACAAGGATTTCGTCGCTGACCCCATCGGCACGATCCGTGGCTACTACGAATTCGCCGGGCGCGAACTGACGCCGCAAGCCGAAGCGGCGATGCGCGGCTACCTTGCAAACAACAAGGGGGACCGGCACGGCAAGTTCGAATATTCCACCCAGTCGCTGATCGACGCCGGGCTGGACATCGACGAACTTAACGAGGAGTTCCGGCCGTTCCGCGAAAGGTTCGGCGTGGAGATCGAAACGCGGTGAGGCAATGATGCACCCGCGCGTCAGCCTGCATCAGGTAGCTTTCGTTACCGAAAGCTCGCGGGCTTTCATCAATCATTGCCGCGCCATTGGCGCCCAGCACATGACGCTGGTTACGCCGGTGCTGACAGGGCCCGGTGACTTGGAGGAAGCCGAGCAGACGCTGGCACTCGGAGGCCCCCGCGCCTCCACAATGAACCATGTCTTCGGTGTCTATCCCAACCTTGAACGCGACAGCGGCGCGGCGGCCCAGCACCTGCTCGAAGCCATCGACATCACCGCGCGGCTAGGCGGCAGTGCCATCTATCTCATCACCGGCGGGCGCGGGTCGCTCGACTGGGAGCAGGCCGCCGAACGCTTCGCCACCCTTTTGGCCCCCTGCCTCCCCCACGCCGAGACCAAAGGTGTCCGCCTGCTGGTGGAGAACGCCTCGGCCATGAACGTCGACATCCACTCTGCCCACACCCTGCCCGACGCGATCCGCATGGCGGAGATCGCCGGCATCGGCGTCTGCCTTGAACTCCACGCCTGCTGGATGGAAGGGAACCTGCGCGAAAACTTCCGCCGCGCCATGCCGCTGACCGGCCTCGTGCAGGTAAGCGACTATGTGCTGGGCGACCGCTCGACACCCTGCCGCGCGGTGCCGGGGGATGGTGTGATCCCGCTCGAACGGTTGCTGGGAGACATCCTCGATGCGGGATACGAGGGCCTGTTCGACCTTGAACTCGTCGGCCCACGGATAGAGGCAGAGGGCGCCCGCCCCGCAACCACGCGGGCTGCCGAATATCTTTCCGAAATGCTGACCAGATTAGGAGCCTGAACAATGGCCTATGGCGACGGACCCGCCGACCAAGCCCTGCACGACGCCTGGTACGACTTCTGCGACAAGCTCAAGCAGGCGGGCGACAAGGTCTTCAAGGACGCCAATCCAGCCGCCCCGATCCTGCGCGCCGATGCCTTCCGATTCCTGACGCAGAACCTTGGCCAAGCCTTTCCGCTGGCGCTGGAGACAAAGGACACGGCATTCCCGCAGATCCATTACTTCACCCATCCGACGATGAAGCTGGGCGGCGACGTTGCCGACTTCACCTATCGGCAGGCGTGGATCGACGGGCAGCACACCTACAAGATCACCGGCAAGCGCGGCACCGCGCGCTGGTTCAACCTGACCGTGCAAGGGCCGAAGCCTGACAAGATCCCCGGCACCGACCACGCGCCGCTGCACGAACCCTTTGGCGACGTCCCCGAGACCAACATCTTCGGCCACCAGATCAAGACCGATGCTGACGGCAATTTCGAACTCTACATCGGCGGCGAGGAACGCCCCGAAAACTGGCTGCCCACCACGCAGGGCAGCCGCAAGCTGTTCATCCGTGAAGCCTTTGACGCATGGTTCGAGAAGCCGACCACCCTCACCATCGAACGCATCGGAATGGACGAGCCGCGCCCCATCCCTTCGGCGGATCGCATGATCGACGCCTTCGAGTGGGCGGGCAACTTCATCTACGGCGCGATGCGCGACTGGCCAGAGCATAGCTGGGCTACATCGGGCGGCGTGGTCGATCCCAGCCAGCCCAACCAGTTCCCATCAGAGAAGCGCGCCAACGACGCCTCTGACGCCAAGCGCGGCCGCATGGCGGCGCACATGATCTGGGCGCTGCGGCCGGACGAGGCCCTGATCGTCGAGATGGACAACCACGACGGCTTCTGGATCTTCAACATGGGCAACGTCTTCGTTGGAAGCATGGACTTCCTCTACCGCCCGGTCAGTTACACTCCTGCGCGAACCAAGGTGGGCCCCGACAATGTCGTGCGCTTCGTCATCGCCCATGACGATCCCGGCGTGCACAACTGGCTGGACACACAGGGCTTTTCGAATGGCAACCTTACCTACCGCAACCTGATGAGCCAGAACCCGGCAACCTTCCGGACGAAACTGATCAAGCGCGCGGAACTGCTGGCGGAGCTACCGCAAGGCACGTCGATGGTGACGAGGAAGGAGCGGGCGCAGCAGTTGCAGGACCGGTATCACAGCATCAAGCTGCGGTTTGGGATTTAGAAGTTGCAAGCAGACCATCCCACCGGCCCCCTTGCCCGCATTCCCCCTTACATTTCGCGCAACCACTGATCGAACGCCCAAACTTCACGCAGCTTGTTATTTTGAAATAGCCCCAGATATGAGACATCCTCCGGGCTGAAGAACGGGTCGAACGCGACGTCGCAGCTACCTCCGGCCGCCTCCTCGTCCGTCACGCCAGCATGAAATCGGTCGCGGCGAAGGGTAAATTGATACAGCGCCATTCCCTTGCTGCCTTTCAGCAGATTTATCTCTTCTATGTTGATCGGAGACCGGTCGCGCTTTGCCGCTGACACGCTCCAGCCGCGAACCAGTTCCAGATCCTTAATCGGACTGAAATTTGGATAATTCAGAATGGGATCGGTCACGCTCTCATCAAAGCGGATGGAGAGATCGGCAGCGCGCGTCGTTACTTCTGCATCAGGGAGGGCGGGCGCATCATTGATCAGGTCAACCAGTTTGCGAAGGGATCGGCGGCATGCGGCATCGGAGAATGCGACTGGCTTCCTTTTTCCGATCACGGTGCAGGCATCGCTTGGAGAAGAAACCACCGCCGCAGCCATTCCCACCCCAGCCAGACACGCACGTCGCGAAAGCGCCATCATACCCCCTGTATCAACTATCCCTTTCGATTAATTGGGGTCAGGAAATAGGCAACGTCGAATCGCGTTTTAGATGCTCCCCCTCAATACCCCGCGCATAGGCTGCCGACAGTTCGCGGTAGTATCGCGAGTTGAACGCTGCCAGCGTCACCAGCACACCCAGCAGCCCCGCGATGGTGAACACGATCGCGATGCCGCGCTCCGGCCCCGTGCCGAACCAATGGCCTATGGCGTCCGCACCTGCTCCGTCCGTCATCAGGGGGATGAAGAAGAACTGCGTCAGCGGGGCGATGAGGAACGCCGTCAGGGGTGACGCCGCCGTTTCCACCGACTGGGCAAAGCCGAAGACCCTCCCCTGCCGCTCATAGGGCACGACCTTCTGCAGCGTTGTCTGCTCCGCCGCCTCTGCATAGGGGCCAAGAAACATCCAGATGAAGCAGCCCACCGCCACCAGCGGGATCGACGACTGGATAGTGAAGATGCTGCCCGTCGCCCACATCGCCAGGTTCACCAGCAGCAGAGTCCGTACGGGATTTTTGCCTAGCCCGGTCTTTGCTATCAAGATGCCGCTCAGGATAAAGCCGCAGGACACGAACGCCCACAGCAGACCCCATGCCTCAACCGCCATCAGCGACAGACCATAGGCGTCCGTCAGCGCCATGAACACGCCGCCAAGGAAGTTGTTTAGGCAAGCCAAGAAGATCAGCGCGAACAGCCCCGGCACGCCCGCGATAACGCGCACGGTGCCGGCAATGTCCACCCGTCGCGGCTCATCATGGGACGTATCCACCTTCGGCTCCACCAGCTGGACGAACGCCATGTGGATGAATGCGATGAGCGTCAGCGCCAAGGCAAAGACCAGCGTGCCGTTCATGCCTCCCCATGCGATCAGGAAGCCGCTGATCGCCGATGTCGTCAGGAAGCCAATCCCCGTCACCATGCCGACCAGCCCGTTTGCCTTGTCGCGCCGGTCTTCCGGGATAAGCGCTGTCACCAGCGTCGGCAGGGCGATCAGGCGCACATTGCCCGCGATCACGCCCATCATGACGAGCAGCACGAAAGTCCACAGCTCCCACCCGGCAATATCGGCCAGCCGCTCTTCCGGGATGGACCAGTAAGCCGCCAGCGCCGCGCCATAGAGCAGCAGGGATGCCGCGCTCGACCACATCATGACCAGCTTCTTGCGATGATGATCGACAAGGCTTCCGAACCAGATGGCCAATCCGGACGTCAACACAAGGTAAATCCCCGCGATCATGCCTGTGGCGAAGACCGACTTCGTCTCAAGGAAAATCCAGAACGTGACCGCGAACCACACCGTGAAATTGGTGATGTTGGCGATCAGGTTGTTGGCGAGGAGATGGTAGAACGGGGGCATGTTCGCAGTACTCGCAGCCGCCTTGCCCGGCCGCAACCTACATCACGCGGCCGGCTCGAACGCGAATGGCTTGGCCGCGACGAACTTGCCCGAAACCTCTCCGCTGAAAATGTTCTGCTGGTGTCGGCCAAGGTCCAGCTTGCGCACGCCGCCAGAGGAGAAGTCGATCCTCTTAAGGTCCACCCAGAACACGTTCGGTGACTAGACGGATTCAAAATAATAGGTGTGCTCCTTGTGATCCGCGACGATGCGCCAGCGCGTGGTCGACAGGTTCGGCTGGTCGTCGATCGAAATACCCCACGGCGCGGAGGTGTTGCGGATCACGCTGAAAACGGCCGCCACAGCCTCACGCGGGTCATCGGTCTTTGGGATCGTGTTGATCAGGAAGCTGGCACGGGTGAAGCGATCCTCGGCCCGGCTGGTTCCGGGCAGGAATACGGTTCCCGGCACCCGGCCCCAATACTTGGAAATGGCGAGCTGATCCTCAAAGCGTGGCTCATTGGTCATCACTTGGTAGTCGCGGCTGTGGTGGACCGCCAGCTTGCCGTCGATCCATTCAAGGATGGCGCTGTCACCGCTCGCGTCGGAAAGCGACAGATGCACCGTGGTCAACCGGTCAGGCTGCCCCGGCACGGCACCGGTGGCGGCGTTCATCGGGTTTTTCCGGACGTATTCGACAGCTTCGGCGACCGTGGCAAAGTTATCGAGAAAATACTGCGCCCATATCGAAAGCGAGATGCGGGGAGTCTTGCCGTCGTCTTCGGGATATTTGGCACTCACCAGCCAGAGCAGGTTGGTGACCAGCCCGGCCTCGTTCATTCCGTCTACGGTGGAGATGTCATAGCCCGACACCGCAAGACTGCCGTATTTGGAGGTCCATTCGACCGAGCGAGGGCCGGCGACGCCGCTGCGCTTTATTCCGCGCGGAAATATCCAGAGGTTGCTGGTGATCTCATCCCGCCAGTCCATCGACCGTGCCGTAAGGTTCCGCCCATTGGGCCCAAGATAGACAACGCGGGTGCAGGCTTCGGCCGTATTTGCAGCAAAGAGCGCAGCGGCGCAGAACATACCGGCGAGAAGTCGAATCTTCATAAGTCGGCCTCCTGTATGAGCGATCAGTCTCCATGAAATTCCGACGACGGCAACCCCTGCGTCACTTTCGCGAAGCTAAGAAAAAGGGCGGCGCGACAGATGTCGCACCGCCCTTGATAGACTGGCAATTGTGGAATTTACGAGACTACGCGGCCGCCGTTGACACCGATGGTCTGGCCGGTGACATAGCCCGAAGCATCGTTGCACAGCCACGCGCAGGCGTTGGCGATGTCCTCAGGCTCACCCATGCGGCGCACCGGCAGGGTGGCGAGCAGCACTTCCGACGGAATCTGGAACTTGTCGCGGTTCGCCTCGGACATGATGGTGCCCATGACCGAGCCCGGCGGGATGTTGTTCACGGTGATGCCGAACGGACCGAATTCCTGGGCCATCGAACGGGTCATGGTCACTACCGCGCCCTTGGACGAGGAATAGGTGATCATGTTGATCGCGCCGGTCTGGGCGCTGGAGGAAGAGATGTTGACGATGCGGCCCCAGTGACCCTTCTTCATGTCGGGCAGCACGGCCTGCGTCATGATCATCGGGCCGCGCACGTTTACGGCGTAGACAAAGTCCCACAGTTCGTCGGTGATTTCCTCAAACGGTGTGAAGTCCGTGACCCCGGCGTTGTTGACCAGGATGTTCACCGGGCCGAAGGCATCGCGCAACTTCTGTACCGCGGCGAAGACCTGATCGCGCTTTGATACGTCAGCGCCCAGCGCGATCGCATCGCCGCGGGCGTCCTTGATGGCCTGCACGGTGTCTGCGCAGCGCGCCTCGTCCAGGTCCAGCACGCCAACTGCGATGCCTTCCTTCGCCAGCCGCTTTGCGCAGGCCGCGCCAATGCCAGCGGCCGCGCCGGTGACCAAAGCTACTTTGTTTGCCATTGTTTTTCTCTCCCGGAGAATCAGCTGAATTGCATGTTCGCGGTGCCATTAGCCAGAAAATGCATTCCTGGGCCAGCGCCCTTCCCGCCTGCCGCCGATCCGCGTGCTATTCCGTCCGGCCCCTCCGGCGGAGCCAGCGCCCGAGCGAGACGATAATCGCTAGGTTTGCACCCATGCAGATTGCGAGCAGCACAATGGAGAGCCAGATCTCGGTACCGTCCAACGCCCACAATGCCATGGCCCACGGCATGGCCATGATGATGGCGAAAACTCCGGAAAGCGGATCGGGTTCAAAGCCCCACCACGAATATGCACTGGCCGGGATTATCAGCAGCGCAACCAGACACAGCAGGACATAGGCGGTGGCTAGCGCTCTCGTTCTGCTCATCATGGCAACCACCCTTGCGACAGACCGCGCAAGGCGCGCAACGCCTTAAGATAGAGCCAGCGTTGCCGCGGCTCTGGTTCGTGGGTCACGGCCTTACCCTTGCCCTTTCAGCAAATTGATCGGATTTCGCCGGGCAAGGTTCAAGGTCTGATAGCCGACCAGTGGCACAGGCCCGCCGAACCCCCTTGCGAGCCACGAATACTGCAAAAAGCGCCAATCAGCCCCCGGCGCCGGGCGGCATCTTCATGTAGAGAGGCAGAGTAAGTTCAAGCCAGTACGACTCTCCTTCCAGCCGGTTGGTGGCATCGAACTCCTTCATGAAGCGCCCCCGAATCGTGGCAGGGGAGCGGCCAAGGACAGTGTTCCAAGCTGCCGAAGCGCCGATACCGAATACCTCGCCCTTGAATGGGCCAAGCCTTGCCCCTTCGCCGCTGTCACCGGAAATTTGCTTCAGCCAATAGCCCTGCACAGCGCCCGAGAAGCTTTTGGAAAAGCTTTTGCCCACTGACGCCTCCCAGTGGAATTCGTTGCCTGAGTCGTAGTCGGTGAAGTCGTTATTGCCGTTGAAGGTGACCCCGGCCTTGCTCGACAGGTCCCAGCCGGACGCCTCATCCTTCCACGTCACCGCCAGCGAGCCATCGACGATCCAGCGGTGAAACGACAAGTTGGCCAGCTGGTTCTCACGATATTGGCCAATCGGGATGTTGACGAGCGTACTCGCCTGGATGTGTGTATTTTCACCCACCTTCCAGCCAAGTGCCGCGGTGACAACAGGATCCCCGATAATGATGTCGGAATCCCGGCGCGAGATCGAAACCTCGTTCCCCATGGGTCCGGTGATGACGGCGTTCACCTCCACCATGGGCGCGCCATATGCGCCAAGCGCACCTACTGCCAATGTTCCGCCCAGAAAATCGGTGCTCGGCACCCAGAGCACGCTGGCAAACTGCGCCGCAATCGTCGCATCAAGGCCGGCCACGACATTGCCGCCGACAACGAATTGCCTGTCCGCCTTTGCCTCGCCGTTGTAAACGTAAATGATCGTGTCCAGATAGACTCCCTCAAGCGGAGGCATCTCGGCAACGCCCGGCCCGCCTGATCCCAGCAGGTACAGGCTCGCGCCGCCTTCCGTCGCCTGCGCAGGAGTGGCCAATATGGCCGCAGCAAAGCCCGTGGCCGTGACAAGCAGCCGGGTTAATTTCCTCGTCGTGTCCTTCATGG